>NZ_DAIQNN010000053.1:0-23236 GCF_036788415.1 Rubrimonas sp.
GGTCAGTTCCTCGCCGGCGCCGAGGTCGCGCCCCGATGTCGCGCGCCGCTGCTAGAACTCCGCCGAGGCGACGCCCTTCTGTCTGCCGGGTGTGTGCATTGCACGAGTGATTCATGAACCGATCATTGTCTCCCGACAGCACGTACAGCCCATGCGACCTGAAATACGCCGAGAAAATTTCACCGAATATCAGGGTCTTCGTAAAATTATTGTATCTGATATATTATATTTCCGATTGCACTATAGAAAATGCATATGGACTAATCAAAAATCGCGCTCTGCTCTGAAAATACGCCAATACTCTGTATCTTTGACTGACAAAGAAAGGGGGCCTGCAAAACTTGCCATGCCCCCAATAGCGAAATCGGAAATATTTCAAGGCTCCCACGTCTGTCACCTGTTTACGTCGATGTTCAGCCCCCCCGGAATGGCGCAAGTGACCGCGGCGTGAGCGACCGGACCGTCGCTCCGGCTGGCGGCGCCGACCGCCGCGATCACCGTGCCGCCGGCTTTCCTCGTCGCCTTCGGGACGACCGGCGGCGCGGTCCGAGGCGGCGGCGTCGCCCGCTGGGCGACGCAGGTCGGCGGTCTTCGGCGCGCGCGAGACAGACGCCGGCGCCGCGCCGATCGGGGAAGTGGTGTCCGCGGCGGGATTCGAACCCACGGCCCCAGGATTCGTACCACTTCGGCTTTCGCCGCCGCCCCTCGGCGTTCGTGGTCTGGACTGTCCCTTCACCATAGGCCGAAACCCGTAGGTGCTGCCCATCCAGTCTCTACACCTTCCCCTCGCGGGGCTTGGCTCGGGATCGGCAAGGCGCCAGCGCGCCGTAGCGTTCCCCGACTTTGAGCAGATCCGTTGCGCCGTTTCCGAGCGCAACGCCCAATTTGACGATCAGGAATCCTGTGCTCTATCCGGCTGAGCTACGCGGACGCGACTTCTCCCTCTCTTCCAACGCCTTTGTTTTATCGCGGTCTTCGCGGATCGGCAACAGCCTCCCCGGCGGAGCCTGCACCTTGACGACCCCGCAAGCGCCGAAGCCCGCGAGCGGCGGGGCGCCGTCCGGGCGATGTCGCGCCTGCGCCTTTCGAGTCGGCGGCGCGCGGTCCTGCGGCGCAGGACCCGCCTTCGCGCGGCGCGAATCCCTCTGTATGGTGCGGGGAAGCGCGTGATCGCGCCCGACCGGACGCCGCGAAGACGGCGCGACGAGGAGACCGAGATGATCCGAGGCATCACATGCGCGGCGACGCTCGCGCTTGCGCTGGGCGCGGGCCTGGCGGGACAGGCCGGGGCGCGCGGCGTCGTGATCGGCATGCAGCTCGAGCCGCCCGTGCTCGACCCGACCGCAGGCGCCGCGGGCGCGATCGACGAAATCGTCTACGCCAACGTCTTCGAAGGCCTCACCCGCTTCGGGGCGGACGGCTCCATCGTTCCCGGCCTCGCGGAGAGCTGGGAGGTCTCGGCGGACGGGCTGAGCTGGACTTTCCGGCTGCGCGACGGCGTGCGCTTCCATGACGGAACCGCCTTCGACGCGGAGGATGTCGTGTTCTCCATCGAGCGGGCGCAGGCGGAGGACAGCGCCAATGCGCAGAAGGCGCTCTTCGCGCCCATCGCCGCGGCGACGGCGGTCGATCCGCTGACGGTGCGCATCGATCTGAGCCAGCCGACCGGCGCGCTCGACTTCAACCTGGCCTGGGGCGACGCCGTGATCGTCGCGCCCGAGAGCGCGGCGTCCAATGCGACCGACCCGGTCGGCACCGGTCCGTTCCGCTTCGCGCGCTGGGCGCGGGGCGACCGGGTGGAGCTGACGCGCAACGAGGACTATTGGGGCGAGCCGGCTGCTCTCGACGGCGCGACGTTCAAGTTCGTCTCCGACCCCACCGCCGCCTTCGCCGCGGTGATGGCGGGCGACATCGAAGCCTTCCCCGCCTTCCCAGCGCCCGAAATGCTCGACGCGCTGGCCGCCGATCCGCGCTTCCGCGTCACCATCGGATCGACCGAAGGCGAGACGATCCTCGCGATGAACAATGCGCGCCCGCCGCTCGACGACATCCGGATGCGGCGCGCGATCACGCACGCCATCGACCGCAAGGCGCTGATCGACGGCGCGATGTTCGGCCACGCGACGCCCATCGGCTCGCATTTCGCGCCGCATCACCCCGATTACGTCGACCTCACCGAACTGTCGCAGCACGACCCCGATCTGTCGCGCCGGTTGCTTGAGGAGACGGGGCTGCAAGGCGCCGTGCTGTCGCTCAAGCTGCCGCCCCCCTCCTATGCGCGGCGCGGCGGCGAGATCGTCGCGGCCCAGCTGCGCGAAGTCGGCATCGAGACCCGGATCGAAACGCTGGAATGGGCGCAATGGCTCGAACAGGTGTTCAGAGGGCGCGATTTCGACTTGACCATCGTGGCGCATACCGAGCCGATGGACATAGGCATCTATGCGCGCGAGAGTTATTACTTCGGTTATGACGATGCGGAATTCCGCCAGTTTATGGATGTTTTGGCCCGCGAGACCGACCCGGACCAGCGCAGCTGGCTGCTGCAGGCCGCGCAGCGCAAGATCGCGGTGGATGCGGTCAACGCCTTCCTGTTCCAGCTGCCGCGCGCGATGGTCGCGGATGCGCGGCTGACAGGGCTGTGGGAGAACGCGCCCACTCAGGCCAACGACCTGACCGCCGTGCGCTGGGAGTGACGGCGGGAGAGGCCGCGCGCCCGTGCTCGGCTATGCGCTGCGGCGGCTGATCGCTTTGGCGGCCTCGCTGGCGGCGGCGAGCGTTGTGGTCTTTCTGGTAGTGGAAGTCGCGCCGGGCGACCCCGCGGCGCTGATGCTGGGGGTGGACGCGCGCCCCGACACGCTGGCCGCGCTCCGCGCCCAGCTCGGCCTCGACGCCCCGCCGCTCGCGCGGTATCTGGCTTGGGTCGGCGGCATGCTGCGCGGCGAGTTCGGCGTGAGCTACGCCTATCGCACCGAAGTGGGTCCGCTGATCGCCGAGCGGCTGGCGGTGTCGGCGCCGCTCGCGCTGCTCGCCATGGCGCTCTCCACGGCCGTCGCCGTGCCGGCGGGGCTGCTGGCGGCGGCGCATCGCGGTCGGGCCGGCGACGTGCTGGTGAGCGGGGCGGCGCAGATCGGCGTCGCGATTCCGAATTTCTGGCTGGCGATGCTGCTCGCGCTGGTCTTCGCCGTCGGCCTGCGCTGGTTTCCAGCGGGAGGCTTTCCCGGCTGGGAGGCGGGCTTGTGGGAGGGCTTGCGGGCGCTGACGCTGCCGGCGGTCGCGCTGGCGGCGCCGCAGGCGGCGATCCTCGCGCGGGTGATGCGCTCGGCGCTGATCGAGGCCCTCGGCGAGGACTATGTGCGCACGGCCCGCGCCAAGGGGCTGAGCCGCTGGGGCGCGCTGACCGGCCATGCGCTGCGCAACGCGACGATCCCGGCGCTGACGATCCTCGGGCTGCAATTCGGCTTCCTGCTGGCGGGCGCGATCATCATCGAGAACGTGTTCTACCTGCCGGGGCTGGGGCGGCTCGTCTTCCAGGCCATCGGCCAGCGCGACCTGATCGTGGTCGAGAGCGTGGTGATGGTGCTGGTCTTCGCGGTGATCCTGGTCAACTTCCTGACAGATCTCGCCTATGCGGCGGTCGATCCGAGATTGCGGCGGCGATGACCGGACGCGGGAGCGGCCCCGAGATTGGCCCGGCGACCGTGCGCGCCGCCCTGCTGCGCAGCCCGAGCTTCCTGATCGGCGCGGCGCTGGCCGGCGTCTTCGCGGCGCTCGCGCTCATCTCGCTTGTCTGGACGCCCTACGACCCGACGGCGATCTCGATCCCCGACCGTCTCCAGCCGCCCTCCGCCGCGCATTGGCTCGGGACGGACCATTTCGGGCGCGACATGGCGTCGATGGTCATGGCGGGCGCGCGCGTCTCCATCGCGGTCGCCGTGGTCGCCGTGGGCATCGGGATGGCGGTGGGGGTTCCGCTGGGCCTTGCGGCGGCGGCTGCGCGCGGGGGCTGGCTCGACGAAGCCGTGATGCGCGCCAACGATCTGGTCTTCGCCTTTCCCGCGCTGGTGATCGCGATCCTGATCACCGCGCTGCTCGGCCCCGGCGCGGTCAACGCGATCCTCGCAATCGGGATCTTCAACATCCCCGTCTTCGCGCGACTGGCGCGGGGGGCGGCGCTGTCGCTCTGGACGCGGGACTTCGCGCTGGCCGCGCGAATGGCGGGCAAGGGGCGGGCGCGCATCTCGCTCGAACACATCCTGCCCAATGTCGCGAGCCTGCTGATCGTGCAGGGCGCGACGCAGTTCTCGCTCGGCGTGCTGGCGGAGGCGGGGCTGTCCTATGTCGGCCTCGGGGCGCAGCCTCCCGCCGCGTCCTGGGGGCGGATGCTGGCCGAGGCGCAGACGATGGTCGGGCTCGCGCCGCATCTGGCGGTGGTTCCGGGGCTCGCGATCCTGCTGACGGTGCTCGGGCTCAACCTGATGGGCGACGGGCTGCGCGATGCGCTCGACCCGAAACTGAGATGGACGCGATGAGCCTGCTGCGGGTCGAGCAGATGTCGCTGTCCATCGGCCCAGCCCCGGTGCTGCGCGGCGTGAGCTTCGACATCCGCGCCGGCGAGTGTTTCGGGCTGATCGGCGAGTCGGGCTCGGGCAAGAGCATGTCGGCGATGGCGCTGCTGGGCCTCGCGCCGGCGCGCGCGACGGGGCGGGCGCTGTTCGAGGGCGCGGACTTGCTGGCGGCGTCGGAGCGGCGCTTGCAGGCGGTGCGGGGCGCGCGCATCGGAATGGTGTTTCAGGAGCCGATGACGGCGCTGAACCCGCTCCAGACCATCGGCGCGCAAGTCGCCGAGACCGTCCGCATCCACGGCGCGGCGAATGCGCGGCGGGCGCGCGAGATCGCCCGCGAGACGCTGGAGCGCGTCGGTCTGCCGGAGCGTCAGTTTCCGCTGTCGCGCTATCCGCACGAGCTGTCCGGCGGCCAGCGCCAGAGGGTGGGGATCGCGATGGCGGTCGCGTTGCGGCCCGCTCTGCTGATCGCGGACGAGCCGACGACCGCGCTCGACGTCACCACGCAGGCGCGGATTCTGAAGCTCCTGATGCGGCTCGTGGCGCAGGACGGCATGGCGCTGCTGCTGATCACCCACGACCTCGGCGTCGTCGCCGCCCATGCCGACCGGATCGCCGTGATGCGCGACGGCGAAGTGGTGGAGCGGGGGGCGGCGGCGGAGGCGCTGTCGCGGCCTGCCCACGCCCATACGCGCGCGCTGGTCGCCGCCTCGCGCCCCGCCCCGAAGCATCGCCGCGCCCCGGTCGAGGGTCCGCCGCTGCTGGAGGTGCGCGAGGCGCTGCGCATCCATCGCGGCCCCCGCCCGTCGCCTTTCGGCGCGCGCCCCGAGACGCGCGCGCTCGACGGCGTCTCATTGACGGTCGGCCGGGGCGAGCGGGTGGCGCTGGTCGGCGAATCGGGCTGCGGGAAATCGACGCTGGCCCGCGCGATCCTCGGGCTCGAGCCGATCCAGGGCGGGGAGATCCGCATCGGCGGCGCCCCGATGCCGCGCGACGGGCGCGCCCCGCCGGCGCTGCGCCGCCGCGTTCAGGCGGTGTTTCAGGACCCTTACGGCAGCTTCGATCCGCGCTGGCGCGTCGGCGATCTGGTCGCCGAGCCGTTCCACCTGATGCGCCCCCGCCCGACGCGCGCGGCGCAGGCGGCGCGCGTCGCCGAGGTGCTGCGCGCGGTTGGGCTGCCGGAGGATTCGGCGCAACGCCACATCCACGCCTTCTCGGGCGGCCAGCGCCAGCGCATCGCCATCGCCCGCGCCCTCGCCATCGCGCCCGATCTGGTGATCCTCGACGAGGCGACGTCCGCGCTCGACCTGTCGATCCGCGCGCAGATCCTTTCGCTGGTGGCGGAGCTGTCGGAGCGGCTCGGCGCGGCCTTCCTGATCATCGCGCATGATCTGGCGGCGGTGCGGGCGGTGGCGGACCGGGTGCTGGTGATGCGGGCCGGCCGGATCGTCGAGGACGGTCCGACCGAGGCGCTCTTCGCCGCGCCCCGCGACGCGTACACCCGCGCGCTGCTCGCCGCGGCGCCCGATCTCGCAACCGCGCTCGCCCGCCGCAACCGGAGCCCCGCCGCATGACAGCCCCTTTCGCCCCCGGCCCCCGCAACCTGATCACCGACGTCGCGGGCCTGCGCGTCGGCAATGCGCAGGACGCCGCCTTGCGCTCGGGCGTCACCGTGCTGACGGCGGATGCGCCCTTCGCGGCGGCGGTTCACGTCATGGGCGGCGCGCCAGGAACGCGCGAGACCGACCTGCTCGCGCCCGACAAGCTCGTGGAGGGCGTCGACGCGCTGGTGCTGTCGGGCGGGTCGGTCTTCGGGCTGGCGGCGGCGGACGGGGTGGCGGGCGCTCTGCGCGCAGCGGGGCGCGGCTTCGCCGTGGGCGCGAGCCGGGCGCCCATCGTCCCGGCTGCGATCCTGTTCGACCTTGGCGACGGGCGCGAGGCGGAGTGGGGCGAGAACCCCTATCCCGCGCTCGGGCGGGCGGCGCTGGCGGCGGCGTCGGAGGTCTTCGCGCTGGGCTCGGAAGGCGCGGGGACGGGCGCTGTCGCGGGCGCGCTGAAGGGCGGGCTCGGCTCGGCCTCGCTGGTCCTGCCTTCGGGGATCGCGGTGGGCGCGCTGGTCGCGGTCAACGCGCTGGGACAAGCGACGGTCGGCGACCTGCCGCAGTTCTGGGCGGGGCCTTTCGAGATCGGCGACGAGTTCGGCGGGCTCGGGCCGCCCCCCGCCCCCGCGCCCGCCAGCTTGTTCGCCACCAAGCTCGACGCGGCGCGCGCGGGCGCGAACACGACCATCGCCATCGTCGCGACCGACGCCGCGCTGACCAAGGCGCAGGCGCAGCGCATGGCGGCGGCGGCGCATGACGGCATGGCGCGCGCGCTGGTCCCTGCGCACACCCCCTTCGACGGCGATCTGGTCTTCGCCGCGGCGACCGGCGCGCGCGCGCTGGGCGATCCGCTGCGCGAGCCGCTGGAGATCGGCGCGGCGGCGGCGCTGTGCCTGTCGCGCGCGGTGGCGCGCGGGGTGTTCCACGCGCGCCATATGCCCGGAGATGCGGCGCCTTGCTGGGCGACGAAGTTCGGACGGGTCGCGTAGGCGCTCCGCGCTCAGAGGCCGGGCTTGAAGCGCATCAGCTCCGCCCCGTCGGCGTCGGCGAGGATCAGAGCGCCGTCGCGCTCGACCGCCCGGGCCGCGTCGGTCAGCGCCGAGAAATACGACTCTTCCTCCGCCATCTCCGGACATGCGCGCCGCGTCGCCGCGATGGGGCCGAGCGCGAGCCCGCCACCGGGCCGCGCCAGATCGCCGATGAACTGGTTGCAGGGGCCGGCCCCCGCGATCCGGTCGCCCTTGAAGGAGAGGCTCGCCCGAAGGCCGGGCGCGCCGCGCAGCGACGACAGAACCCAGTCCGAGCCGTCCGCCGGAAAGGGGGCCTCGGCGGCGGGCGGCGCGGCGGCGCAGCCGGCCAGAGCCAGCAGCGCCGCCGCGACCGGCGCGCGCTTACGCAGTTTCGAGCACCCGGCGCGCGATCACCTGCGCCTGAATCTCCGCAGCCCCTTCGAAGATGTTGAGGATGCGGGCGTCGCAGAGCACGCGGCTGATGTCGTATTCCAGCGCGAATCCGTTGCCGCCGTGAATCTGAAGCGCGTTGTCGGCGCAGGACCACGCGATGCGGGCCGCGAGCAGCTTCGCCATGCCGGCCTCGAGGTCGCAGCGCCGCTCGGCGTCCTTCTCGCGGGCGGAGAAATAGGTCAGCTGGCGCGCGACCATGATCTCCACCGCCATCATCGCGAGCTTGGAGTAGACGCGCGGGAAGGCGATGAGCTGCTTGCCGAAGGCGGTGCGGTCCTGCGCATAGCGCATCCCGAGCTCCATCGCGTTCTGCGCGACGCCGACGGCGCGGGCGGCGGTCTGGATGCGCGCGCTCTCGAAGGTCTGCATCAGCTGCTTGAAGCCCTGCCCCTCGACGCCGCCGAGCAGCGCGTCGCCGGCGACGCGGTGGTCGTCGAGCGCGAGCGTGTACTCCTTCATGCCGCGATAGCCGAGCACTTCGATCTCCGAGCCGTCGATGGTCGGATCGGGGAACGGATTCTCGCAACACCCGCGGGTCTTGGGCGCGAGGAACATCGACAGACCGCGGTAATCGTCGGTGTCGGGCACGGTGCGGGCGAGCACGGTCATCAGATCGGTGCGCGCGCCATGGGTGATCCAGGTCTTGTTGCCGGTCAGCACCCATTCGTCGCCGTCGCGGCGGCCGCGGGTCTTGAGCGCGCCGAGGTCGGAGCCGGTGTTGGGCTCGGTGAAGACGGCGGTGGGAAGGATCTCGGCGGAGGCGAGCTTGGGCAGCCAGTGCGCCTTCTGCTCCGGCGTGCCGCCGCACAGGATCAGCTCGGCGGCGATCTCGGTCCGGGTGCCGAGCGAGCCGACGCCGATATAGCCCCGCGACAGCTCCTCGGAGACGACGCACATCGCCGTCTTGCCCATGCCGAAGCCGCCGAACTCCTCAGGGATGGTCAGGCCGAACACGCCGAGCTCGGCCATCTCGGCGATCACCTCGTCGGCGACGAGCTCGTCCTCCAGATGCCAGCCATGCGCGTGCGGCACGACCTTCTCGTCCGCGAAGCGCCGGAACTGGTCGCGGATCATCTCGTATTCTTCGTCCAGCGCGCAGTCGCCGAACGTGGCCGAGCCGTCGCGCTCGATCATCAGCTCCACCAGCCGCTTGCGCAGCGCGTCCTGCGTCCCGTCGGCGATCAGCGCGTCGACGGCGTCGCCGATGAGCGCGACGCCCAGATCGGACAGGCGCACCAGCTCGTTCTGGCTCATCGGCAGGCCGCCGCGCAGCTGCGCGAGGTACTCGCCGAAGGCGATGCGCAGGATCAGCCGCTCCATCTCGCCGAACTTGCCGGTCTCGTCGAGCCGACGCGCCCAGGCCGCCATCTCGCGCAGCGAGAAGGCGTAGGTCTCGCACCAGGCGAGCGCGTGGGCGGCGTACTGCTCCGCTTCAAGGGCGCCGTTGGAGATGCGCGCGCCTGCGGAGACCTTGGCGCGCAGCCCCGCCCGGGCCTGCGCGAGCGCGGCGTCGAGGGCGGCGAGGGCCTCGTCGGCGAGGCCGAGCGTGTCGATCTCGGCGGCGGTTCCGGCGGCGACGGCTCCGGCGGGCGCGGTGGCGATGTTCATGCGGCGTGCCTCTGTCAGGGCGCGCCGAGTCGGGCGCGCCGTTTCTCCCATTTTGTGCGCCGCAACCTAGCGCGCAGGGGGCGCAGGGTCAATCGTCGCGCAACTTCCTTTCCTCGCCGAGGGGGGCGCGGGAACATTGTTGCCGGCGCCGCGCCGCGCCGTTCGCGCCGTTGACGCGCGCCGCGAAGGGCGCTTCATGGCGGGGACGATCCCCGGAGAGCCGCCCTGTCCGCATTCGACGCCTTCCTGTCAGAGCACGGCGCGCTCGGCCTTTTCGCGGCGGTCGCGGTGCTGTTGGTCGGCGGCGTGGCCAAGGGGGCGGTGGGCTTCGCGCTGCCGATGATCGCGATCAGCGGGCTCGGCGCGTTCCTGCCCGCGACGACCGCCGTCGCCCTGCTGATCGCGCCGACGTTCCTGAGCAACGTCTGGCAGGCGCTGCGCGACGGGATCGGCCCGGCGCTGGCGACGATCCGCGACTACCGGCTGATCCTCGTCACCCTGCTGCCGAGCATCGCGCTGTCGGCGCAGCTTCTGGCGATCCTGCCCGACGCCGCGATCTTCGCGATCCTCGGCGCGTCCATCACCCTGTTCTCGCTGACGCAGCTGCTCGGGCTGCGGCTGCCCGACCCGACCGGGGCGCATCCGGCGGCGCCGTTGGCGGTGGGCGCAGTGGCGGGATTCTTCGGCGGGGTCTCCGGGGTCTGGGGGCCGCCGATCATGATGTACATGATCGCGCGCAACACGCTGAAAGCCGAGCAGATGCGCGCGCTCGGCCTCGTCTTCGTGCTCGGCTCGGTGGCGCTGACCGCCGCGCATGTGCAGTCGGGGGTGCTGAACGCGCAGACGGCGCCGCTGTCGGTTGCGGGGACGATCCCGGTGATGATCGGGATGGCGCTCGGCCTCGCGCTCAACCGCCGGATGAACCAGGACGTTTTTCGCCGGGCGACGCTGGTCGTGCTCACCCTGTCGGGGCTGAACCTTCTGCGCCGGTCGCTGAGCCTCTGAGCGCCGGCTCAGGGGCCTTCGGGGCGGGTCAGGATGAAGACGGCGACCGCCGCCAGCGCGCCCGCCTGAACCGCCAGCACCCAGGCCGCCGCGCCGAGCGCCAGCGGGATCGCGAAACTTGCGAGGATCGACAGCATCGCCAGCCGTTTCACGGGGCGGCGGATCGCCCCGTTCGCCCGCCAGTCGGCGATGGGCGGGCCGAAGCGGGGATGGCTCAGCAGCCAGTCATGCACGCGCTGCGACGAGCGCGCGAAGCAGAAGGAGGCGAGGAGCAGGAACGGCACGGTCGGCAGGAGCGGCAGCGCGATTCCGACCACCCCGAGCCCGACCGAGGCCCAGCCCAGCGTGAACCATACCGCCCGCATCGCGTTCACGACCGCCTTTCCCCGCCGGGGGCGTGCGCCGCCCAGATTTCGCAACACATGCGCAGATGCGCCGCCGCCGCGTCTTCGCCAGGGCGGATGAGGCCCAGCGCCCGCGCGGCGTCGAAGAATCCCGGTCCGGGCGCCCCGCCCCGTCGCCGACCGACGACCAGCGCCGCGAGCGTCGGCGCGCCGCGCGCGGCGTCTTCGGCCATGATCCGCTCCAGCGCTTCGGCGACGCGGCGCACGCGCAGCGGCGGGCGCAGACCGAGGATCGTCGCGGCCTGCTCGTAGGTCAACGTCGTTCCGAGCGACGCGACAAGGCGCAGCGCCGCGCGCAGGGCCGCGTCGGTCCCGGCCTGCGCGCTCAGAGCAGGAGCGCCCGCAGCACGGCGTCGAGCACCATCCGCCCGCGCGCCGTCGCCGCGATGCGCCCTTCCGAGGTCCGCGCGATCACGCCGTCCGCGACGAGGGCCGCGACCTTCTCCGGGTCGAGGGGCGCGCCGGCGAGCCGCGCATGGCGCGCGGGATCGGCCCCTTCGCTCAGGCGCAACGCCATCATCAGATGCTCCACGGCCTGATCCCGCGGAGCCACCGGCTCCGTCTCGACGCTGTCGCCGCGCGCCTCCACCGCCGCGAGCCATGCGGCGGGGTCGCGCGGAGCGACGGTGGCCAGCCGCGTCCCGTCCGCCAGCGTCGCGCGCCCATGCGCGCCGGGGCCGACGCCGACATAGTCGCCATAACGCCAGTAGATCAGGTTGTGGCGGCTCTGCGCGCCGGGCCTCGCATGGTTTGAGATTTCATAGGCCGGCATCCCCGCCGCGCCGCAGATCTCCTGCGTCGCCGCATACATGTCCGCCGCAAGCTCCGGCGCGGGAACTCGGAGCCGCCCGCGCGCGTGCAATTCCGCAAAGCGCGTGCCGGGCTCGACGGTCAACTGGTAGAGCGAGAGGTGATCGACCGCCATCGCCAGCGCCGCGCGCAGCTCCGCCTCCCATGAAGCGAGGGTCTGGCCGACGCGCGCGTAGATCAGGTCGAAGGAGACTCGGTCGAAGGCCGTGCGCGCCACGTCGAAGGCCGCGCGCGCCTCCGCGGCGGAGTGGGTGCGGCCCAGCGCGCGCAGATCGGCGTCGTTCAGCGCCTGCGCGCCCATCGACACGCGGTTGGCGCCCGCCGCGCGGAACGCGGCGAAGCGCACGGCCTCGATCGAGGTCGGGTTGGCCTCGAGCGTGACTTCGGCGTCCGGCGCCAGCCCCCAGAGCCGCGCGACGGCATCGAGCGCGGCGGCGACTGTCTCGGGCGCCATCAGGCTCGGCGTGCCGCCGCCGAAGAACACCGAATCGACGCGCCGCGGTCCGGTCCGCTGTCGCGCGGCGGTCAGTTCCGCGACCAGCGCGCGGGCGAAGCGGGGGTGATCGACCGGGGCTTTCGCGACATGGGAGTTGAAGTCGCAATAAGGGCATTTCGACAGGCAGTAGGGCCAGTGCAGATAGACGCCGAACCCGCCCGCGACCCAGTCGGGGGCGGGCGCCGGGCCGGCCTCGACTGCCGCGGCGCCTGTCATCCGCGGAACGCCGTGACCTCGATCTCGATCTTCCATTCGGGCCGCAGCAGCGGCGTGCAGACGGTCGTGTTGGCGGGGCGGCTCTCGCCGAACGCCTCGCGCAGCGCCGGGCCGATGGCGGGGTGGTCGGCGGGGTCGGGCAGATGGATCACCGTGCGCACCACGTCGCCGAAGCCGAAACCCGCCTCCGCCAGCGCCCGCCCGATCACGGTCAGCGCCGCGCGCGTCTGCGCCTCGGCGCCTTCCGGCACGAGCCCGGTCTCGGGGTCGCGCCCGATGGTGCCGGCGACGAAGCACCAGTCGCCCTGAACCACGGCCCGGGAATAGGCGAACTCGGCCTCGAAGGGCGAGCCGGAGGAGATCAGGCGCTTGGGCGAGGCGGTCATGCGGGCGCTCCGAAGATGGCGGGAACGAGTTGCTCGAAGGCGTCGGCGCGGTGCGAGATGGCGTGCTTCTCCACCGGATCCATCTCGGCGAAAGTCGCGTCGCGTCCGTCGGGCAGGAACATCGGGTCGAAGCCGAAGCCGTGCGCGCCGCGCGGCGGCCAGACCAGCCGCCCTTCCGCGCGCCCGACGAACACCGCATCCGCCCCGTCCGGCCAGGCGACGCAGAGGCAGCAGACGAAGCGCGCGCGGCGCGGCTCGGGCGCGGCGTTGGCCTCGACTTCGGCCCAGACCCGCGCCATCGCGGCGGCGTAGTCGCGCCCCTTGCCCGTTTCGGCCCAGTCCGCCGTATGCACGCCCGGCGCGCCGCCGAGCGCGTCGACTTCGATGCCGCTGTCGTCCGACAGCGCGGGCAGGCCCGCGGCGCGCGCCGCCGCATGGGCCTTGATGCGCGCGTTGCCCTCGAAGCTCTCCTCGGTCTCCGCCGGCTCGGGCAGGCCCAGCGACGCCGCCGAGACGACCTCGACGCCGAAGGGCGCCAGCAGGTCGCCGATCTCGCGCAGCTTGCCGGCGTTGTGGGTGGCGACGACCAGCCGTCCGCCCGAGATCCGGCGCGTCACGCCAGCGCCGCCTTCTGCGCCGCGACAAGCTCCGCGATGCCCTTCTCGGCGAGCGCCAGCATCTCGTCGAGCCGCGCGCGGGGGAAGGTCGCGCCCTCGGCGGAGGCCTGCACTTCCACGAGCGCGCCGCCGTCGGTCATCACGAAATTGGCGTCGGCGTCGGCGTCGCTGTCCTCGGGATAGTCGAGATCGAGGATGGGGACGCCGCGGAACACGCCGCAGGAGATCGCCGCGACATGGCCGGTCAGCGCGTCGTGCTTGATCGTCCCCGCCTTCAGCATCGCGTTCACGGCGAGCCGCAGCGCGACCCAGCCGCCGGTGATCGAGGCCGTGCGCGTGCCGCCGTCGGCCTGCAGCACGTCGCAATCCACGACGATCTGCCGCTCGCCGAGCGCCGGGCGGTCGAGACAGGCGCGCAAGCTGCGCCCGATCAGCCGCTGGATCTCCTGCGTCCGCCCCGAGGCGCCCTGCCGCTCGCGGCGGTTGCGGCTGGTGGTGGCGCGGGGCAGCATCGCGTATTCCGCCGTCACCCAGCCCAGCCCCGTGTTGCGCAGGAAGGGCGGCGCCTTCTCCTCGACAGTGGCGGTGCAGAGCACCTGCGTGTCGCCGAACTTCACGAGGCAGGAGCCCTCGGCGTGGCGGCTGACGCCGATCTCGAAGCTGACGGGGCGAAGGGCGTCGGGGGCGCGGCCGGAGGGGCGCATCTGGCGTCTCCATACTGAAAGCGCTCCCTTAGCCGGGCGCGCGCGCGGCGTCCACCGCAGCGTCCGCCGGGCCGTCCGCCGCGCCGGGCGCCCGGGCCGCGATGCCGGCGCGAGAAAGTTCGCGCTGCGTCGCACAACAGGCCTTGCCGCAGCGCATCGGCAATGTCATGTAACTTGCGCCGCGCGAATTGAACTATTGTTGCGTCGAACGACGACAGCCCGCAGGAGGAACGAATGGCCGCACTCGATGTCGCCGCGAAAGCGCCCGTCAAAGACCTTTACGAAGTGGGAGAGATCCCGCCGCTCGGCCATGTGCCGGCGCAGATGTACGCCTGGGCGATCCGGCGCGAGCGCCATGGCGAACCCGACACGGCGATGAAGGTCGAAGTGGTCGACACGCCGAAGCTCGACAGCCATGACGTGCTGGTGATGGTGATGGCGGCGGGCGTCAACTACAACGGCGTCTGGGCCGCGCTCGGCCAGCCGATCTCGCCATTCGACGGCCACAAGCAGCCCTATCACATCGCCGGCTCCGACGCGTCGGGCATCGTCTGGGCGGTCGGCGACAAGGTCAAGAACTGGAAAGTCGGCGACGAGGTCGTCATCCACTGCAACCAGGACGACGGCGACGACGAGGAGTGCAACGGCGGCGACCCGATGTACTCGCCGAGCCAGCGGATCTGGGGCTACGAGACGCCCGACGGCTCCTTCGCGCAGTTCACTCGCGTGCAGGCGCAGCAGCTGATGAAGCGGCCCACGCATCTCACCTGGGAAGAGTCGGCCTGCTACACGCTGACGCTCGCCACCGCCTACCGCATGCTGTTCGGCCATCACCCGCACGAGCTGAAGCCGGGGATGAACGTGCTGGTCTGGGGCGCGTCCGGCGGCCTCGGGGTGTATGCGATCCAGCTGATCAACACCGCCGGCGCCAACGCCATCGGCGTTATCTCCGACGAGAGCAAGCGCGACTACGTCATGAGCCTCGGCGCCAAGGGCGTGATCAACCGCAAGGACTTCAAGTGCTGGGGCCAGCTCCCCAAGGTCGGCACGCCCGAATACAAGACCTGGTTCGACGAGACCCGCAAGTTCGGCAAGGCGATCTGGGACATCACCGGCAAGGGCAAGAACGTCGACATCGTGTTCGAGCATCCGGGCGAATCGACCTTCCCGGTCTCGACCTTCGTCTGCAAGAAGGGCGGCATGGTGGTGATCTGCGCCGGCACCACCGGCTTCAACTGCACCTTCGACGTGCGCTACATGTGGATGCACCAGAAGCGCCTGCAGGGCAGCCATTTCGCCCATCTCAAGCAGGCCGCCGCCGCCAACCAACTGATGATCGAGCGCCGGCTCGACCCCTGCATGTCGGACGTCTTCCCCTGGGAGCAACTGCCCGAGCCGCACATGATGATGCTGCGCAACGAGCACAAGCCGGGCAACATGTCGGTGCTGGTGCAGGCCCCGACCACCGGGCTGCGCACGCTCGAGGACGCGGTCGAAGCGTTCGAAGGCTGAAGCGCACGACGATCCGGCGCGCCCGTCGGGGGCGCGCCGGAGCCCGCCCTCAGGCCGCGCTCACTCGCCGGCTTCCTCGGTGAGCATGTCGAGATCGGGCAGCTTCAACGCCCGCGTGCTCTCGAAGGTGATGACCCCGTCCGCGCGCAGCTTGGTCATCTGGCGGCTGACCGTCTCGATGGTCATGCCGAGATACTCCGCGATTTCCGCCCGCGTCAGCGGCAGCTCGACCGCGATGTCGCGCCGCACACCGGCGGAGGATTCGCGCCGCGCGAGCATCAGAAGGAAGCTCGCGAGCTTCTCGCGCGCGGTCTTGCGCCCGAGCAGCAGCAGCCATTCGCGCGCCGCGTCGAGCTCGTCGAGCGTCATCTGGAGCATCCGCTCCTCGAGCCGCGGCGTGCTGCGCAGCAACTGCTCGAAGGGCTTGCGGTGGAACTGGCAGAGCGTCACGTCGGTCGCGGCGACGGCGTCGTATTCGGCGCGGGCGCGCATCGCATGGCCGACGAAATCGCCGGGAAACAGCAGCCCGACCATCTGGGTGCGCCCGTCCGACAGCGTCTTGGTCAGCTTGACCATGCCGCGCACGATCGAGCCGACAACCTGGCTCTCCTCGCCGGCGGCCAGCAGCTCGCGCCCCGCCGCGTAGTCGCGGTAGCTCTTGATCGAGTCGAGCGTCTGCAACTCGGACTGGTCGCAATAGGCGCAGACGGCCTTCTCGCGGATCGGGCAGTCCCCGCACCGGACATGGCTGAATTTCGCGTTGGGGAGGGCGAAGCTCTCCATGGGTGCGACCTCTTCCAAGACAGCGTCCAGCTTAGTTGACATTGGGGACGAATTCCACATCCCCCATTGGTCGCAAGCGGCGCGCTTCGCCGCAGCCCTCGCGGCGGCGAAGCGCATGCGCCATAGTGGCCGGAACGCCAGCAGAGGGAGCGCGACGATGCGCGCCGCACGCCAGATCGCCGCCGCAACTCTGTGCGCTACGCTCATTGCGAGCGCAGCGCAAGCCGACCTCCCGGCGAAGACCCTGTTCGGCGCTGCGGCGGCGCCGAGCGGCGGGCCGGCATCGGCGCATGGGGCGCATGCGGCGGGCTGTCTCGCAGGCGCCGTGGCGCTGCCGGAGACCGGTCCGGGCTGGCAGGCGATGCGCCTCAGCCGCAACCGCCTCTGGGGCCATCCCGCCGCAATCGCGACGGTCGAGCGCCTTGCGGCGCACGCGCGCGCGATCGGCTGGCCGGGGCTGCTGGTCGGCGACATCAGCCAGCCGCGCGGCGGGCCGATGGTCTCGGGCCATTCCTCGCACCAGATCGGGCTCGACATCGACATCTGGCTGACCGAGCCCCCGGCGCGCCCGCTCAGCCGCAGGGCGCGCGAGACGATGGGGGCGCAGAGCGTCGTCGCGCCCGACCGCATGCGTGTCTCCGACCGCTGGACGCCGCGCCACGCGGCGCTGCTGCGCGCCGCCGCCGAAGCGCCGGGCGTCGCGCGCATCTTCGTGAACGCCGCGATCAAGGCGGAGCTGTGCCGGGGGGCCGGGCCGCAGGACGCATCCTGGCTGCGCCGCGTCCGGCCCTGGTGGGGGCACGACGCGCATTTCCACATCCGCCTCGCCTGCCCAGAGGGCGCGGCGGGTTGCGTCGATCAGGCGCCGCCGCCCGAGGGCTCGGGCTGCGACGCGTCGCTCGACTGGTGGTTCAGCGACGAGGCGCTGTCGCCGCCGCCCCCGGCGAAGCCGCTTCCGCCGAGGCCCGTCGCGACGCTGGCCGACCTGCCGCCGGCCTGCGCCGACATTCTGGCGGCTCCGTGAGAGGGGCGCTCGCCATCTTGTGCGCCGCATTGATGGCGAGCGCGCCCGTCGCGGCCGCGGCGCCGGAGGCCGCGCCCGCCCCGCAGGCCCGCCCGCTCGCCCGCGCGCCCGCGCCGCGCGCCCCGGACCCGATCGCCGCCTACGCGCAACCGGCGACCCTCGACCTGCCCGCGGATGCGCGGCTGCGTCTGCTCGGCGCGATCGTCGTCGCGGCCGAGCACCCCGTCTGGGGCGGGCTGTCGGGCGTCGCGGTCTCGCCCGACGGAGCGCGCGCGGTGTTCCTCTCCGATCGCGCGGCGCTGTTTCGCGCGACGCTCGAGCGGCGCGACGGCGCGCTGACGGGGCTCTCCGCGCTGCGCGCAGTGCCGATCCGCGACGCGTCGGGCGCGACGACGCCGAGCGGGCGGCGCGACCCCGAGGCGCTGGCGCTGCGGGCCGACGGCGCGCTCGCCATCGCCTTCGAGACCGACAACGCGATCTGGCTGCATCCCGAGATCGGCGCGCCGGGCGCCCCGATCCCGCTCTCGGCGCAGATGGCCGAACTGCCGGTCAATGGCGGGATCGAGGCGCTGGCCTTCGATGCGGAAGGCGGGCTCTGGGCCATGTCGGAGACGCCCGCAAACGGAGGCTTCGCGCTGTTCCACCGCGCCGCCGGCGCCTCGGACTGGCGCGCGGAGACGCTGGCGCTCCCCGGCCCGCATCGCCCCACCGGGCTCGACATCGGCCCGGACGGGGCGTTCTACCTCACGCGGCGCGATTTCGGGTTCCTCAGAGGTTTTCGCACGCGCATCGAGCGGCTGACCCGGACGGAGGCGGGCTGGCGCGTCGAGCCGCTGCTCGCGCTCGACGCCAGCCCGCGCGACAACATCGAAGGGATCGCCGTCTGGCGCGACGAGGCGGGCGGCCTGCGGCTGCTCGTCGTCGCAGACGACAATTTCAACGCCGTCCAGCGCAACCTGATCGCGGAGTTCCTGGTCTCGCCCTGAGGGGCCGTCCGAAGACCGCCGGGACCACCTCAGGGCGTCGCGCGGCGCCCTGTCGATCTGGACGGAAAGCGCGCGCGGCGTTCGGCGGCCCTCTCCCGGCGCTCGGGCCTCGCTTGCAACCCGCGCGAGGGCGCGGCAAGGAGACTGGGCAGCTGTCCGGAACCCGCCCATGCGCCGCCTTTACCACATGCCCCTCTCGCCTTTCAGCCGCAAGATCCGGCTCGTGCTGGCGGAGAAGAAGCTCGAAGTCGCGTTGATCGAGGAGCGGGTGTGGGAGCGGCGGCTCGACTTCCTGCGCCTCAACCCCGCTGGCGACGTCCCCGTTCTGGTCGAGCCGGATGGAACCGTGCTCGCCGACAGCGCCGCGATCTTCGAATATCTGGAGGAGACCTGCCCCGAGCCGCGCCTGCTGCCCGACGCGCACCTCGAACGCGCCGAGGCGCGGCGGCTCGTCGGCTGGTTCGACGGCAAGTTCAACGCCGAGGTCACCGACACGCTGGTCTCCGAGCGCGCGCTCAAGCGGCTGATGCGCGCGGGCCACCCCGACAGCGCGCGCGTCAAGGCGGGCGCTCGGGCGATCAAGACGCATCTGGAGTATGTGGGCTGGCTCGTGGAGCGGCGGCACTGGCTGGCGGGCGAACGGCTCACCATCGCGGATTTCGCCGCCGCCGCGCATCTGAGCTGCCTCGACTTCATCGGCGACGTGCCGTGGGAGGTCTCGGACGCGGCGCGCGAGTGGTACGCCCGCGTCAAGTCGCGCCCGGCCTTCAGGTCGCTTCTGTCGGATCACCTGCCGGGCTTTTCGCCGCCGCCCCACTACGCCGATCCGGATTTCTGAGCATGGCGGCGGCGCCCGGCGCGACACGCGAACTGCGCGCGGCGCTGGAGGGGCAGGCCCGCGCCATGGGCTTCGCCGGGTTCGGCATCTGCGCGCCGGAGGCCGTCGCGGCCATGGGGGCCGGCGCGGCGCTGCGGGGATGGCTCGCCGAAGGCTTGCAGGGCGAGATGCGCTGGATGGCGGATCGGGCCGACTGGCGCGCCGACGCCGCCGCGCTCTGGCCGCAGGCGAACAGCGTGGCGATGCTCGCCGAGCCCTACCCGCCCGCCGGCGACCCGTTGGGGGCGCTGACCCGCCGCGACCGCGGCGCGATCTCGGTCTATGCGCAGGGCCGCGACTATCACGACGTCGTCAAGCGCAAGCTCAAGGCGCTGGGCCGCTGGCTGATCGACGCCGCCGGGGGCGAGATCAAGGTGTTCGTCGACACCGCCCCGGTGATGGAGAAGCCGCTCGCCGAGGCCGCCGGGCTCGGCTGGCGCGGCAAGCACACCAATCTCGTCTCGCGCGAGCTCGGCTCGTGGTTCTTCCTCGGCGCGATCTTCACGACGCTGGTGTTGCCCCGCGACGCCCGCCACGCGGACCGCTGCGGGGCCTGCCGGCGCTGCCTCGACATCTGCCCGACCGCGGCCTTCCCCGCGCCCTACACGCTCGACGCAAGGCGCTGCATCTCCTACCTGACCATCGAGCTGAAAGGCCCGATCCCGCGCGCGATGCGCCCGCTGATCGGGAACCGCATCTACGGCTGCGACGACTGCCTCGCCGTCTGCCCCTGGAACAAGTTCGCCGGCCGCGCCCGCGAGATGGCCTACGCCCCGCGCGCCGAACTCAGGGCGCCCAGGCTGGCCGACCTCGCAGCCCTCGACGACGCGGCCTTTCGCGAGGTGTTCGCCGGCTCGCCCGTCAAGCGGATCGGGCGCGCGCGCTTCCTGCGCAACGTGCTGACCGCGATCGGGAACTCTGGCGAGCCGCGGCTGGCGGCCTCGGCGCGCGCCCGGCTCGACGACCCCGAACCGCTGGTGCGGGGCGCGGCGGTCTGGGCGCTCTCGCGACTCGTCCCGAGGGAGGCGCTGGCGGCGATGGCGCGTCCGGATCCCGACGCCGCCGTGGCGGAGGAGTGGCGCGACGCGCTCGGCTCAGGGCTGGCCTTTTGAGGGCGCCATCTTCTCGACGACCGCCATCAGCAGCGTCGAGACGACGAAGGTCATGTGCAGGATCACCAGCCAGAGCAGCTTGTCGTTCGGGACTTTCTCGATGTTCATGAACGACTTGAGCAGGTGTATCGACGAGATCGCCACGATCGAGGAGGCGACTTTCAGCTTCAGACTCCCGGCATCCAGCTTGCCGAGCCAGCTCAGCCGGTCGGCGCCCTCGGCGAGGTCGAAGCGCGAGACGAAATTCTCGTAGCCCGAGATCACCATCATCACGACGAGGCTTCCCACCAGCGCCAGATCGATCAGAGCGAGGATGGCGAGGATCACGTCGGTCTGCGTCAGCGTCTCGAACTGGAGTGCGAGATACCACAATTCGCGCACGAAGGTCGCCGAGAGCAGGAGCAGCAGCACGGCGAGCCCGAAATAGAGCGGCACCAGCAGCCAGCGCGACTGGTAGAGAATCGTCTCGATCACGCGTTCCATGAGGCCCTCCCCCGCATCGCGCCGGGGATGCGCCGTCATGGGCGCGGCGTCAACTGGGGCGTGGGCTGCGGCCCCGGCTGAGACCCTGACCGAGGCGCCGCCGGGCTCATCCGTCCTGTTCGGTCTTGAGCCGTTCCGTCAGGGCGAGCAGCACGGTGGTCGCGACGAAGGTCAGATGCATGCCGATCATCCAAGGGAGGACGGCGCGGTCGAGCTCCTCGATCCGCATGAATGATTTCAGCAGATGAATCGAGGAGATCGCGACGATCGCCGCCGAGAGCTTGAGCTTCAGCCCGCCCGGATCGAACCGGCGCAGCGCCTCGGGCCTGCCGCCGCCGCCGGGTTCGCGAAAGCCCGTGACGTAGTTCTGAAACCCCGAGAGGACCACCATCACGACTAGCGTCGCGACGAGGGCGAGATCGATGATGGTCAACGTCGCGAGGATCAGCCCGCTGCTGTCGGTAGCCGCGATCGCGCCAAACAGCGCCCAGAGTTCCTTGGCGACCCCGACGAGGAGGAGCAGCATCACCAGCGAAAGCGCCGCATAGAACGGGGCCAGCAGCCACCGCGTGAGAGAGAGCGCCTTCTGAACGATCTGCTCGACCATGCCCCGCCACTCTCCGCGCAGGACGTGGGAATTTCAACCGCCGTCCATGTCCTGAAGCGCCAGCCGGGCGCGTTCGGCGTCGGGGCCGTCAGGGTCGGCGGCGATGGCGTCGAGCCAGTCGGCCCGCGCCCCCGGGCGGTCGCCAAGCGCGGCTTTCGCCGCCCCGCGCTCGAACAGGGCCGAGGCTGCGCCGGGGCGGGCGCGCAGGGCCGCGTCGGCGTCGGCGCGCGCGCCCTCGGGGTCGCCCAACGCCCGGCGGAGCGCCGCGCTCACGACCAGCAGGGCGGCGTCGCCGGGCGCGGCTGAGCGGGCGGCGGCGAGGTCGGCCCACGCTGCGGCGAGATGGCCTTCGCTCGCCGACAGATCGGCGCGCGCCGCCAGCGCCTCGACATTGCCGCGGTCGAGATCGAGCGCCCGGTCGAGCGCGGCGCGCGCGGCCATAGGCTGACCGTCGGCGCGCCAGAACCCCGCCGCCTGCGCCAGCATCGCCGCCCTCGTTTCGGCGGGGGCCGGACCGGGGGCCGCCGCGAGATCGGCCAGCAACGCCGCCGCCGGGTCGAGCGCGCCCTGCGCCGCGAGCGCCATCGCCCGGCAGTGCTGCGCGCCGTCGCCGCCGCCCTCGCGCGCCCAGCGCAGGGCTGCGACCTCCGCCTGCTCGGGGGCGCGGGCGACCAGCGCCATGCAGGCGTCGTAGTCGAGCGCGGCGGCGGGCGAAGCGACGAGAAGCGCAAGAAAGGCGAACGGGGGTCGCATGGGGCGCGGGCTCCGGCTAGGGTCGGCGCGCAGGGTAACAGCGCGGAGATGGCGAGAGAATGGCTGCGGGAACGCTTCTGACGCTCGGGCACGGCTACAGCGCGGCGGCGCTGGGGCGGCTGCTTCTGGCGGAAGGCTGGCGCGTGATCGGGGCCACGCGCTCGACGGCCAGGGCCGAGGCGCTGCGCGCCGAGGGCGTCGAGCCCTTCGTCTGGCATGGCGGCGACGCCGGGGCGGCGCTCGACGCCGCCGATCATCTGCTGATCTCCGCCGCGCCCGACCCCGGGGGCGACCCGGTGCTGCGCGATCTCGGGCCGGTTCTCTGGGCGGCGGCGGACAGGATGCGTTGGGTCGGCTATCTCTCCACGACCGGCGTCTATGGCGACCATCAGGGCGGCTGGGTGGACGAGGACACGCCGCCCAACCCCGCCCCCGGCCGCAGCGCCGCCCGCGTCGAGGCGGAGCGCGCGTGGCTGGAGCTGCGCGTGGCGGCGGGGCTTCCGGTCCACATCTTCCGACTGGCGGGCATCTACGGCCCCGGTCGCGGCCCCTTCGAAAAGCTGCGCGACGGAACGGCGCGGCGCATCGTCAAGCCCGGACAAATCTTCAGCCGCATCCATGTCGAGGACATCGCACGGACCTTGCGCGCCTCCATCGACCGCCCCGATCCGGGCCGCATCTACAATGTCTGCGACGACGAGCCCGCCCCCCCGCAGGAGGTGACGGCCTACGCCGCGCGCCTGCTCGGGATCGACCCGCCCCCCGAAGTCGACTACGCGACCGCCGATCTCAGCCCGATGGCGCGCAGCTTCTACGCCGAGAGCAAGCGCGTCTCGAACCGCCGGCTGCATGAGGAACTCGGCGTCTCGCTCGCCTATCCCACCTATCGCGAAGGGCTCGCGGCGGTGCTGGCGGCGGAGGGCGGCTGATCAGCGGCCCCGCGCGGCCCGCCGCTTCTGATGCTCGCGCCACAGCGTGAACAGGCCGGCCGCCACGATCAGCGTCGCGCCGAGGATCGTCGGGGCGTCCACGCTTTCGCCGAACACCGCCACGCCCACCGCCGCGCCGAACACGAGCTGAAGGTAGGTGAAGGGCTGCACGACGCTCGCCTCCGCCGCCTCCAGCGCCTTGATCAGCATGTAATGCCCGGTCATGCCGGTGACGCACAGCATCGCCATCCAGCCCCAGTCCCAGCCGACCATCGGGGTCCAGAAGAACGGGCCGATC
>NZ_DAIQNN010000054.1:0-23024 GCF_036788415.1 Rubrimonas sp.
GTCTTGGGCAGGCCGGGCGACCACTGGATCACGTCCGGCGCGTAGAACGGCCCGTTCTGCTGGCGAACCCAGGTCCGCAGCTCGGTCTTGAGCGCGTCGGTGTATTCCTCGCCCTCCATCAGCGTCACGTAGCAGTAGATGCCCTGACCCTTGATGTCGTGCGGATAGCCGACCACGGCGGCCTCGGCGACCTTGGGATGGGCGACCAGCGCCGACTCGATCTCGGCGGTGCCGAGGCGGTGGCCCGACACGTTGATCACGTCGTCCACGCGGCCGGTGATCCAGTAATAGCCGTCCGCGTCGCGCCGGCAGCCGTCGCCCGAGAAGTAGTAGCCCTTGTACATCTCGAAATAGGTCTGCACGAAGCGGTCATGGTCGCCATAGACCGTGCGGGCCTGCCCCGGCCAGCTGTCCGCAAGGCACAGCACGCCCTCGCACTCGGTCGCGCCGATCTCGTCGCCCTTGTCGTCCAGAACCACCGGCTGCACGCCGAAGAAGGGCTTGGTCGCCGAGCCCGGCTTGGTGGCGATGGCGCCGGGCAGGGGGGTGATCAGGATCCCGCCGGTCTCGGTCTGCCACCAGGTGTCGACGATGGGGCATTTCCCCTTGCCGACATGCTCGTTGTACCAGTGCCACGCCTCGGGGTTGATCGGCTCGCCCACCGAGCCGAGCACGCGCAGGGACGACAGGTCGTGCTTCTCGACGAAGTCGGGCCCCTTGGCCATCAGCGCGCGGATCGCGGTCGGGGCGGTGTAGAAGATGTTGACCTTGTGCTTGGCGCAGACCTGCCAGAAGCGGCCCGCGTCGGGCCAGGTCGGCACGCCCTCGAACATCAGCGTGGTGGCGCCGTTGGCGAGCGGGCCGTAGACGATGTAGCTGTGCCCCGTCACCCAGCCGACGTCGGCCGTGCACCAGTAGACGTCGCCCTCGTGATAGTCGAAGACGTATTGATGCGTCATCGCGGCGTAGACGAGATATCCGCCGGAGCTGTGCACCACGCCCTTCGGCTTGCCGGTGCTGCCTGAGGTGTAGAGGATGAACAGCGGATGTTCGGCGGCGACCGGCACGGGCGCGCAATGGTCGGAGACGCGCTCCATCTCCTCATGCAACCACCGGTCGCGCTCGGGGTCCCAGGCGACTTCGCCGCCGGTGCGCTGGACCACCAGCACTTTCACCTCCGGAGCGATGCGCTGCATCGCGCGGTCGACATTGGCCTTGAGCGGCGTGTTGCGCCCGCCGCGCGGGGCCTCGTCGGCGGTGATGACGAGCTTGGCTTCCGAGCCTTCGACCCGGTCCGCCAGCGCGTCCGGCGAGAAGCCCGCGAAGACGATCGAGTGGATCGCGCCGATGCGCGCGCAGGCGAGCATCGCATAGGCCGCCTCGGGGATCATCGGCAGGTAGATCACCACCCGGTCGCCCTTCGTAACGCCGAGCGCGTGCAGGACGTTGGCGAACTTCGCGACCTGCTCGTAAAGTTCGCGATAGGTGATGTGCTTGGAGAGGTTGGGGTCGTCGGCCTCCCATATGATCGCGGTCTGGTCGCCGCGCGTCTCCAGATGCCGGTCCACGCAGTTGGCGCAGACGTTCAGCGCCCCGTCCTCGAACCACTTGATCGACACGTTATGATAGTCGAACGACGTGTTCTTGACCTTGGTGTAGGGCGTGATCCAGTCGATCCGCTTGCCGTGCTCGCCCCAGAACGCAGCCGGGTCCTTCACTGAAGCCTCGTACATCGCCTGATACTTGGCTTCGTCGGCGTGGGCCCGGGCCGCGACCGCGGCCGGAACCGGGAACAGCTCTGCGCTCATGCGTTTCTCTCCCTGCTCGCGCGCGCCGGGTCTCCCGGTCGCGCCATGATCGAATTTCCCGCGCACCCTAGGCGGCGCGAACCGGCCGGCTCAAGAAAGCCCAATGCCGCAGGCCGTTGCGGTTTTCCGGTTTTCAGTCGAAACGGTAGAACGCCTCGTAGATCGGCCCCAGCGTCTTCTCCGAGAACAGCGACGACACCGACGTGTCGTTGCCGACATTCAGGATCGCCTGCGCGAAGAGCGGCGCCACCGAGACGATGCGGATGTTGGGCGCCGCGCGCACCGCTTCGGGTTGCTGGATGCTGTCCGTGATCACGAGGCTCTCCAGCGCCGAGCCGGAGATGCGCGGCACGGCGGGGCCCGACAAAACGCCGTGGCTGATATAGGCGTGCACCGAGGTCGCGCCCTGATCGCGCAGCAGCTCCGCCGCCTTCACCAGAGTGCCGGCGGTGTCGCAAATGTCGTCCACGATGATGCAGCACTTGCCTTCCACTTCGCCGATCACGGTCATCGACTCGACTTCGCCGGGCCCGGAGCGGCGCTTGTCCACGATGGCGAGCCCCGCCCCGATCCGCTTGGCGAGGTCGCGCGCGCGGACCACGCCACCGACATCTGGCGAAATCACTTGCAGTTCGCCGACATTCTTGAAGTGATGCCTGATGTCGAGCGCGAAGACCGGGGCCGCGTAGAGATTGTCCACCGGCAAGTCGAAGAAGCCCTGGATCTGGCCCGCGTGCAAATCCATCGTCAGCACGCGGTCCACGCCCGCCTTTTCGAAGAGGTTGGCCACGAGCTTCGCCGTGATCGGCGTGCGGGCCGAGGTCTTTCGATCCTGCCGCGCATAGCCGAAGTAGGGAACCACCGCCGTCACCCGCCGCGCCGAGGCGCGCCGAAGTGCGTCGGTCATGATCAGCAATTCCATGAGGTTGTCGTTGGCCGGGTTCGAGGTGGGCTGCACCACGAACACGTCCTCGCCGCGCACGTTTTCGAAGATCTCGACGAAGATCTCCTTGTCGGAGAACCGTTCGACGCGGGCGTCGGCCAGCCCGACTTCGGACCCGCGATAGACGGAGATGCGCCGGGCGATCGCCTCGGCGAGCGGACGGTTGCCGTTGCCCGAGAGGATCCGGATGCTCAGATCGGACTTCATCGAGATCATCGCGCGCCCCCGTTGATTTCGCAGGCGCGTCATAACAGGGGCGGGGCGCGATGCAAGGCGGCGAGCCGCGCGCGTTTGGACGCGCGCGGAATTGACACTCCGGGCGATCGGCCGGGCGCGGAATTGACTCCGCGCCGCTCGGCGGCCTTTGGTGCGGGCGGCATACCGCAAGGGAGGGCGAGCCATGTTCAGGGCGCTGATCATCGACAAGGGAGCCGATGGGGCGATCGCGCAGGAGATCGCGCGGATCGGCGAGGACCGGCTGCCGGAGGCCGACGTGCTGGTGGACGTCGCCTTCTCGACGGTGAACTACAAGGACGGGCTGTGCCTCGCCGGCAAGGGCGGGCTGGTGCGGACGTATCCGCATGTGCCGGGGGTCGACTTCGCCGGCGTGGTCGCCGAGAGCGCCGATCCCCGCTTCAAGCCCGGCGACGAGGTGGTGCTGACCGGCTGGCGCGTCGGCGAGGCGTGGTGGGGCGGCTATTCCGAGCGCGCCCGCGTCAAGGGCGACTGGCTGGTGAAGCGCCCCAAGGGCCTCACCCTGCGCCAGACCATGGCGGTCGGCACGGCGGGCTTCACGGCGATGCTCGCGGTGATGGCGCTCGAGGCCCATGGCCTGAAGCCCGGCGACGGGCCGGTGCTGGTGACGGGCGCCGCCGGCGGCGTCGGCTCGGTGGCGGTGGCGGTGCTGGCGAAGCTCGGCTTCGAGGTCGCCGCCTCGACCGGTCGGCGCGAGGAATTCGAGGGCTATCTGCGCGATCTGGGCGCGGCGGAGATCGTCTCCCGGGCGGAACTGTCCGAGCCGCCCTCCAAGCCGCTCGACACGGCGCGCTGGGCCGGCTGCGTGGACGCGGTCGGCGGAACCACGCTCGCGCGGGTTCTGACGCAGATGAAGCTGCGAGCCTCTGTGGCGGCGGTCGGCAATGCCGGCGGGATCGCGCTCGAGACGACCGTGATCCCCTTCCTGTTGCGCGGGGTGAACCTGCTCGGCATCGACAGCGTGATGCAGCCGCTGGAGGCGCGCGAGGCCGCCTGGGCGCGGATCGCGCGCGATCTGGACCTGGCGAAGCTCGACGCGATGACCTCCGGGGCGAGGCTGGAGGACGTGCCGGCGCTCGGCGCGGCGATCCTGAAGGGCGGCGTGCAGGGCCGCGTCGTGGTGGATTTGAACGCCTGATGCGCATCGTCGGCGGACGGCTCGGCGGGCGCAGCCTCGCCGGGCCGGGCGCGCAGGGCGGCGGCGAGGCGCATCTGCGCCCCACCTCCGACCGCTTGCGCGAGTCGATCTTCAACCTGCTCGCCCATGGCGGCTACGCCGACCCGCCGCCGCCCGAGGGGATGCGCGCGCTCGACCTGTTCGCGGGCGTCGGCGCGCTGGGGCTCGAGGCGCTGTCGCGCGGCGCGGTCCATTGCCTGTTCGTCGACGATCACGGGCCGTCGCGCGCGCTGATCCGGCGCAATGTCGAAGCGCTCGGCCTGATCGGGGCGAGCAAGATCTACCGCCGCGACGCCACCCGGCTCGGCCCGTGCCGCGGCGCGCCCTACCAGCTGTGCTTTCTCGATCCGCCCTATCGCAAGGGGCTCGGCGCGCCGGCGCTGGCGAGCGCGCTGGCCGGCGGATGGCTCGCGCCCGGGGCGCTGGCGGTGTGGGAGCGCGCGGCGGAGGAGGGCGAGAGCCCGCCCGAGGGGTTCGAGACGCTCGATGCGCGGCGCTACGGCGAGACGGAGCTTCGGGTGCTGCGGGTCGCCTGAGGCGGCGCGCGCTCAGGACGCCGCCGTCCGCGCGCCCTTCTCGGCGCCGCCGAACAGGCTCGCCCAGCGCTCGATCTTGGCTTCCAGTTCGTCGAGCTTCACCGGCTTCTGGATCGAGTCGTTCATGCCTGCGGCGGTGCAGCGTTCGCGCTCGCCCTCCTTGCCGCGATCGGTGAGGCCGATCATCACGCAAGCGGGGGCCTCGATCTCCTGCTCATGGCGGCGGACAGCCTTGGCGGCGTCGAGACCGTTCATCAGCGGCATCGTCACATCCATCACGATCAGTTTCGGCATCAGCTCCTTGTAGAGCTTGACCGCGTCGAATCCGTTCGCAGCCGGATGAACCTCGTAGCCGGATTTCTTGAGGAACGAGGTGAGCACGATGCGGTTGACCTCGTTGTGCTCGGCGAGGATGACATGGGGCGTCTGGACGTCGCCCTCGATCACCTTCATCGTGGGCCAGCGCGTTTCCTCTTCGTCGACCGGGGCGGGCGCGGGGGGAGCTGCGTCGTCGTCCTCGGCGTTCTCGCCGATGGCCACCGCATGGGCGCGCATGGCCGCGTCGATCAGGTCGTCGAAGCTGGGCGGCGTCCTGGCCAGCACGACGCGCTCTGGCAGTTGGGCGAGCCCGTCGAGCATCGCGCTCTCCGGACGGAGCGAAACCGATGCGACGCTTTGCGCCGGCCCATCCCCGCGCAGCCACTCCGCCAGGCCCGAGGATGCGAAACCGGGCAGGTCCTCCGGGTGCACGACGAGGCCGAAGGGCTGCCGTTTCTCCTGCGCGCTCTCCAGCATGCGCAGGGCGACGGTCGCCGATTGCGCGGTTTCGACCTTCGCGCCGGCATGCGCGAGCTGTTCGGCCAGCGCCTCGCGTTGCAGCTTGTCTGCGGCGGCGACCAGCGTGCGGATGTTGGGAAGCTGCTTCCTGGGCTTGGCGGGCTGGTCGGCGTCGACCGGAGCGTCGAGCGTCACGGTGAAGGTCGCGCCTTCGCCCGGCGTGCTCTCGACCGAGATCTTGCCGCCCATCAGCTCCACCAGCTTGCGCGTGATCGCGAGGCCGAGCCCTGCGCCGCCATGCTTGCGCGAGGCCGAGCTGTCGCCCTGCGAGAAAGTGTCGAAGATCGTCTCGGCATGGGCTGGGTCGATACCCGGGCCGGTGTCCTCGACCTTGAGCTTGAGCGTCACCACGCCGTCGACGGTCTCGTAGCTGACGTCGAGCCCGACCGACCCCTCCTCGGTGAACTTCACCGCATTCTCGGTCAGGGTCGAGCCGATCTCGCGCAGCTTGTCGCGGTCGGTCGAGATCACCGGCATGCCGGGCTGCACGCGCAGCAGCAGCTTGAGGTTCTTGGCGGCCGCGTCCTCCGAGACCGCCGCGATGATCTCCTGCGCGAGTTCCTCGACGTCGACCGGGCTCTCCTCGACTTTGGCGTCGCCGCTCTCGATGCGGGTGAGGTCGAGTATGTCGGTCACCATCGTCAGCAGCGACTTGCCCGAATTCTGCACGATGTCGACGAAGCTGCGCTGGCTTGGGTTGAGCTCGCTGCCCGCCAGCACCGCGGCGCCGCCGAGAATGCCGTTGAGCGGGGTGCGCAGCTCGTGGCTCATCACCGACAGGAACTCGGTCTTGGCCTTGTTGGCGGCCTCGGCGCGGGCTTCGGCGGCGCGCAGGCGGCCGATGTCGGCCGCCATCGCGGTCGCGTCGCGCACCACGCCCACGACGCGGCCCTCGACGCCGACGCCGCCGGGCGCGACTTTCGCGGACACCATCACGGTCAGTCCCGCGCCGTCGCGGCGGGTGATGCGGCTGACGCCGGAGATGCGCTCGACGAACTGCTCCAGCGTTTCGGCGGGGTCGATGGCGAAGGTCTCGAAGGCCGAGGCGCCGACCAGTTCGGGGGGCGCGGCGCCGAGCAGCTCGTGCAGCGCCGCGTTGGCGACGACCATCTCGCCGTCGAGCCGCGCCACGAACAGCCCGTCGGTCATGTCGTCGAGTATGCCGGCTTCCGCGGTCTTGCCGTTGGCCATGCTCTCGGCGACGCGCTCGACGGCGGCGGCGAGTTCGGCCAGCTGGGCGTCCTGCGCGTCGAAGCTCACGTCGGTCGCCCCGGCGGCGATCTGGTCGAGCGCATCGACCGCGCCGCGCAGACTGCGCGTCAGCCGCCTGCCGAGCAGCCAACCGACAAGCGCCGCCAGCAGCGCCGCGAGGATCAGCGCGCCGAGGCCGAGAAGCCCGGCTTCTCTGAAGAACGACCGCTCGGCTTCGTCCATCTCGGCGGCGAGCGCGGCGCCTTCGCGAAGCGCGTCGGTTCCGTCTACGCCGACGGCCACCGTTCCGATGCAGGACGGGCCAATGCACACGGCGCGGCCCGAGAACAGCCGGTCGCCCTCGATCCAGCGGGCGACGCCGTCGGGATCGTCGAGCGCGCGCAGCGGCGCGGGGGCGCCCGAGGCGAAGGCGGCGCCGTCCTCGGCCCCGCTCGCCACGCCGCGGCCATGCGCGTCGTATATGCGCAGCTCCTGCGCGCCGGTCAGCGCGAGCGTGTCGCGGGCGGCGCGGGTCAGGCTCTGGCGGTCGTAGTCGAGCAGCGGCTCGCGGATCTGCTCGGCGAAGCGGCCCGCGAGCGCTTCGGCGCTCTTGCGCATCTGCGCGCCGATCGCGGTCTCGACGTCGTCGCGCAGATCCTCCGACATCGCGTCCATGCGCGCGGCGAACAGCGCGAGCGACGCCGCGAGCGCGAGCGCGACGCCGAGCGCCGCCGTCAGGCCGAATTGAAGCGAGAAACGGCTCTGAAGCGACATCGCGGTCTACCGTCGACGCGCCTGCGCGCGACGCGCTCTGCCGGCGGTGCTGCGCTCGAACATGGGGGCTGTCTCCGCGACATCGGGTTTACCATGGCGTAGTGACCCGGAAATCGTTTCCGCAGAGTTATTTCGCCGAAACTTCCCGCAAGCCGGCGCGCGGTGCGCCGTCGCACCGCGCCACCCGAACGGCCGTCGCCCGCCCGCCCGGGCGGTTCGCCGTGCGGCCCCCTGAGCGCGGTGCGCAACCATCGCGTGCAGACTTATCATGAAGCACGCCGATAGTTCAGTCCGTCGCGCGATGCAATCGCCTCTTGCGGCGGCGGGCGTCTTGACGCCGCTCCTGGCTCGGCGCGTTCTGGCGCCGTCACGAGGCGATCTGGCGGGCGAGGGGGCGGGGATGTGCGCGGAGCGTTCGGTCGGCCATGCGGCGATCGTCGGCATGGGGATCGTGGGGGTCGCGACGGCGATCCGGTTGCAGCGCGCAGGCTGGCGGGTGTCGCTCATCGACCGCGAGGGGCCTGCGGCGGGGGCGAGCTTCGGCAATGGCGGCGTGCTGGCCTCCTGCGCCATCGTGCCGGTCACGACGCCGGGACTGATCGCAAAGGCGCCGCGCATGCTGTTCGACCCGACCGCGCCGCTCTTCCTGCGCTGGGGCTACCTGCCGAAGCTCGCGCCGTGGCTCGTCCGCTTCCTGTCCCACGCCAACGCGGCGGATGCGAACCGGATCGCCGACGCGCTTGCGCCCATCGTCGGCGACAGCCTCAACGACCATCTGGCGCTCGCGACGGGGACGGGGGCCGAGCGCTACGTCGTCCCGAGCGATTACCTCTACGTCTATCCGGACGCGGCGGCGCGCGACGCGGACGGCTTCACCTGGGCTGTGCGCGCGCGGCACGGTTTCGTCCCCGAGGCGCTTGACGCGGCGGCGCTGGGGGCCTTCGACCCGGCTTTCGCGGGTTCAGGGGCGATCGCGCTGAAGCTCGGCGGGCATGGGCGCATCTCCGATCCCGGGGCCTATGTCGCGGCGCTGGCGGCGCATGCGCAGGCGCAGGGCGCGCGGGTCGTCATCGCCGAGGCGGAGGCGGTGGTTCGAGGACCCGGCGGCGCGGCGACCGGGGTGCGGCTGCGCGGACGCGACGAGCGGGCCGAGACCTTGGAAGCCGACGCGGTCGTCATCGCCACGGGCGCGTGGTCGGGCGCGCTGACGCGCGACCTCGGCCTGCGCATCCCGCTCGAAAGCGAGCGCGGCTATCATCTGGAGCTGTGGGAACCCAGCGTCATGCCGCGCGCGCCGATGATGATCGCCGCCGGCAAGTTCGTCGCGACGCCGATGGAGGGGCGGCTGCGGCTCGCCGGCGTGGTCGAGTTCGGCGGGCTGGAGGCGGGGCCCGCCCGCGCGCCCTTCGATTTGCTGCGGCGCGGGATCAAGGCGGCGATGCCGGGGCTGCGCTGGGCCGAGGAGCGCGAATGGATGGGCCACCGCCCCGCGCCGTCGGACAGCATTCCGCTGATCGGGCCGGTTCCCGGCGCGCCGGGGGCGTGGCTGGCCTTCGGGCATCATCATGTCGGGCTGACCGGCGGGCCGCGCACGGGCCAGCTGCTCGCGCAGATGATCGCGGGCGAGCGGTCCAACATCGACCTTGCGGTCTATGCGCCTTCCCGGTTTCAGTAGGAGCCGAAAGAACAGGGAGAACGACAGATGCGCCTCACCGCCGCTTCGCTGGGCCTCGCCGCCCTCGGCTTCGCCGCCCCCGCCGCTCTGGCCGAGACATGGGACATGCCGCTGGCCTATCCCGCGACCAACTTCCACTCCGAGACCGCCGCCGCCTTCGCCGCCTGCGTCGGGGAGGCGACCGGCGGGGCGCTGCAGATCGTGACCCACCCGGGCGGCGCGCTCTATGGCGGCGCGGAGATCAAGCGCGCCGTGCAGACCGGACAGACCCCCATCGGCGAGCGGCTGCTCTCGGCGCATCAGAACGAGAAGCCGATCTACGGCGTCGACTCGATCCCCTTCCTCGTCTCCTCCTTCGACGAGCACGAGAAGCTCTGGGAGATCGCCGCGCCGCATGTCGCCGAGGCGCTGGCGGAGGATGGGCTGGTCTATCTCTACTCGGTGCCATGGCCGCCGCAGGGCCTCTACATGAACCGCGCCGTGGCCGCGGCGGACGATCTCAAGGGCGTGAAGTTCCGCTCCTATTCGGCGGCGACGGCGCGCCTCGCCGAGTTGACCGGCATGACCCCCGTGCAGGTCGAAGCGGCGGAGCTGAGCCAGGCGCTGGCGACGGGCGTGGCGGAGAGCTTCGTCTCCTCGGCGGCGACGGGCTACGACACCAAGGTGTGGGAGCATCTGAGCCATTTCTACGAAGTCGACGCCTGGCTGCCGCGCAACGCGATCTTCGCGAACAAGGCCGCGTTCGACGCGCTCGACGCCGCAGCCCAGTCTGCGCTGACCGACTGCGCCGCCAAGGCCAAGGCCGAAGGGCTCGCGCGCTCGAAGGCCTACACCACGCGCACGCTGGACGGTCTGAAGGCGGGCGGTATGGAAGTGGGCCGCGCCGAGCCGGCGCTGGTCGAGGCGCTGAAGGCGATCGGGGCCACGATGACCGAGGAATGGCTCGCCAGCGCCGGCGAGACCGGGCGCGCCGTGGTGGACGCCTACCGCGCGGGGAACTGACGGACGGCGCCGGGCGCGCATGGCGCCCGTCTTCGCCCGCGCGCTGCGCCGCGCGCTCGACGCGCTCTATCTGCTCGGCGGCGCGGTCGCGGCGCTGTGCCTGATCGCGATCCTGTGCCTGATCGTGGCGCAGATGCTGGCGCGCTGGTTCGGCGTCGTGTTCCCGGGCGCGACGGATTACGCGGGCTATGCGATGGCCGGGGCGTCGTTCTTCGGTTTCGCCTATGCGCTGAACCATGGCGCGCACATCCGGGTGAGCCTCGTGCTCAACCTGATGGGCGCGCGGCGCTACTGGCTGGAGCTGGCCTGCTTCGCGATCGGCGCGGTCATCTCCTCCTATCTCGCGTGGTACGCCGTGCGGGCCGTGCGCTGGTCGCTGAGATTCGGCGATGTCAGCCAGGGGCTCGACCGCACGCCGCTGTGGATTCCGCAATCGGCGATGGCGGCGGGGGCGATCCTGCTGGCGCTCGCCTTCTGGGACCATCTCGCGCGGCTGGTCTTCGCTGGCGCGCACGGGATGCGGGGCGAAAGCCTCGACCGGGCGCGGAGCGAATAGGGGATGGAGGCGCTCGGACCCATCGCGATATTCCTTCTCGCCCTGTTCGCGCTGCTCGGCGCGGGCGTCTGGGTGGGCCTCGCGCTGATCGGGGTCGCCTGGGTGGGGATGGAGCTCTTCACCTCGCGCCCCACAGGCGACGCCATGGTCACGACGATCTGGGCGGGCGCCTCGTCCTGGACTCTGACGGCGCTGCCGCTCTTCGTCTGGATGGGTGAAATCCTCTATCGCACGAGACTTTCGGAGGATCTGTTCAAGGGGCTGTCGCCGTGGCTCGCGCGGCTGCCGGGCGGGCTGATCCACACCAACATCGTCGGCTGCACGGTGTTCGCCGCCGTGTCCGGCTCCTCGGCGGCGACGCTGACCACGGTGGGGCGCATGTCGATCCCGGAACTGCGCCGCCGCGACTACCCCGAGACGATGGTGATCGGCACGCTGGCGGGGGCGGCGACGCTGGGGCTGATGATCCCGCCCTCGCTGACGCTGATCGTCTATGGCGTGGCGATCAACGAGTCGATCACGCAGCTGTTCATGGCCGGCGTGCTGCCGGGGCTGACGCTCGCGGCGATGTTCATGGCCTATGTCGCCGTCGCCTCGCAGGTCTCGAAGGATTTCGATCCGAAGCCGGAGCCGAGGATGAGCCTGCGCCAGAAGCTCGCCAATTCGCGGCTGGTGATCCCGCTGCTGCTGCTGGTCGCGCTCGTGATCGGCTCGATGTATCTCGGCTTCGCGACGGCCACCGAGGCGGCGGCTTTCGGCGTGCTGGGGTCGCTGGCGCTCGCGGCGAGCCAGGGGTCGCTGACGCGCGCGACCTTCACGGACAGCCTGATGGGGGCGGTGCGCACCTCGGCGATGATCGCGCTGATCCTCGCCGGAGCGAAATTCCTGTCGCTGTCGATGGGCTTCACCGGGCTGCCGCGGGGGCTGGCCGATTTCATCGCCGAACAGGGTTTGACCCGGTTCGAGCTGCTGATGGCGCTGCTCGTGTTCTACATCGTGCTCGGCTGCTTTCTCGACGGCATCTCCTCGGTGGTGCTGACGATGGCGGTGGTCGAGCCGATGATCCGGCAGGCGGGCGTCGACGTGATCTGGTTCGGCATCTTCGTCGTGGTGGTGGTCGAGATGGCGCAGATCACCCCGCCCATCGGCTTCAACCTGTTCGTGCTGCAAGGGATGACCGGCCACGAGATGGGCTTCATCGCGCGCGCCGCGATCCCGATGTTCCTGATCATGGTGGCGATGGTGTTCGTGCTGATCTTCGTCCCCGAACTCGCGACGTGGCTGCCCGAGACGATGAGCCAGCGGCGTTGATCGCGGCGGTCGTTTCGGTTTGACCGCCGCGCGATTCCGCGTCACCTCACGGCGCATGACCGACCCGCGCCCCGAATTGCATCGCGAGTTCCGCATCGACGAGGCCGCGCTGCGCCGCGCGCTGCTCGCCCCTGTGGCCGCGCCCGGCGGCGACGGAGAGCTCGACCCCGAAGGCGCGCCCGAACTGCGTCGGCTGCGCCCGGCGGCGGTGCTCGCGGCGGTGGCCCGCCGGCCTCAGGGGCTGACGCTGATCCTGACGCAGCGGCCGCAGACCATGCGGGTGCACGCCGGCCAGATCGCCTTTCCCGGCGGCAAGATCGACGCGGGCGACCGCTCGCCGCTGCACGCCGCCCTGCGCGAGGCGCGCGAGGAAATCGGCCTGCACGCCCATGAAGTGGAGATTCTCGGGCCGTTCGAGCGCTACGTCACCCGCACCGGCTTCGCGATCGCGCCCTTCGTCGGGCTGGTCGACGCGGGCTTCCGACCGATCCCGCAGCCGGGCGAAGTCGAGGCGGTGTTCGAGGCGCCGCTCGACTGGGTGTTGAACCCGGCCAATCAGGTGCGGATGCGGCGCGAGTTCAACGGGGCCATCCGCAGCTTCTGGGCGATCCATTACGAGCGCTGGTTCATCTGGGGCGCCACCGCGGGGATGATCCGGCGACTGTCCGAGCGCGTGACCGCGCAGAGCGCCGCCGCGGCGACGGCGACCGGCGCGTGAGGCGCATCGCGCCCGCCTGGCTGGAGGCGGCGCCGACCCGCGCCCTGTTGGCCGCGCTGGACCCGGCGCGCCCGCTCTTCGTCGGCGGCTGCGTGCGCGACGCGCTGCTCGGGCGCGAGGCGCAGGACGTCGATCTGTGCGTCGCCGTCCCGCCCGAGGAGACGACGCGGCTGCTCGAGGGCGCCGGGCTCGGCGCGGCGCCCACCGGGATCGCCCATGGCACGGTGACTGCGATCGTCGAGGGGCGCGGCTACGAGGTGACGACCTTGCGCCGCGATGTCGAGACCTTCGGCCGCCGCGCCCGCGTCGCCTTCACCGACTGCGTGCGCGAGGACGCCTCGCGCCGCGACTTCACGATCAACGCGCTCTACGCGGACGCCGAAGGCTGCGTGATCGATCCGCTGGACGGGGCGCCCGATCTCGAGGCGGGCCGCGTCCGCTTCATCGGCGATCCGTCGGCGCGGATCGGCGAGGATCATCTGCGCATCCTGCGCTTTTTCCGCTTCATCGCGTGGTTCAGCCGGACCGGCGTCGACGCCGAGGGGCTCGCCGCCTGCGCGGCGCTCGCCGACCGCCTCGGCGCGCTGGCGCGCGAGCGGATCGGCCACGAGCTGCGCCGCCTGCTCGCCGCGCCCGATCCGTCCGAAGCGGTCGCGGCGATGGCGGGGGCCGGCGCGCTCGACGCGGCGATTCCCGGCGCGCGCCCGCACCTGCTTGCGGCGCTGATCCGCGCCGAGGCGGCGTGCGCCGCCGCGCCCGACTGGCCGCGACGACTGGCGGCGCTCGGCGCGACCGATCCCGAGGACGCGATGCGCCTGTCGCGCGCCGAGGCGCGCCGGCTCCGCGCCATCGCCGAGGCGCGCGCGCTCGACGCCGCCCCCGAGGCGCGCGCGCATCTGGTTGCGCCCGAGGCGGCGCGCGATGCGGCGCTGCTCGACGCCGCCGAAGGCGGCGCGCCGCCGCCCGCCGATCTCGAGGCGCGGCTCGCGGCGGGGGCGGCGGCGCGGTTTCCGCTGGAGGCGCGCGACCTGATCGCAGCGGGCGTCGCGCCGGGGCCGGACCTCGGCGCGTCGCTCGACCGGCTGCGGCGGCTTTGGGCGCAGGAGGGCTTCGCGCCCGACCGCGCGGCGTTGCTCGCGCGCCTCTGAGCCCTCTGGACAGGCGCGGCGCGCCCGGCGCATCATCCCGTTATGTCTGTAATGCTGACCTATCGAGACAGCCATGAGTTGGGACATCCTCGCCGCCATGTTCGCCCTCGCCGTCGCGTCGACCTGGACGCCGGGGCCGAACAACATCCTGCTCGCCAGTTCCGGCGCGCGCTTCGGCTGGCGGGCGACGCGTCCGCACGCTCTGGGGGTCGCGCTGGGCTTTCCGGCGATGCTGTTCGTGCTGGCTTTCGGGCTCGGCGAGGCGTTCCAGCGCAGCGACAGCCTGCGCGAGGGGCTGCGCTGGGCGGCGGTCGCCGTTCTGATGTGGCTGGCCTGGCGGATCGGGACGGCGGGTCGGGCGCGGGAGGGCGAGCGCGCCGCGCGGCCCTTCACCTTCCTCGAGGCGGTGGCGTTCCAGTGGATCAACCCCAAGGCCTGGGCGATGGCGGTCTCGGCGGGCGCGGCCTTCGTCAGCGGCGCGGCGCCGCTGCGCGAGGCGGCGATCTGCGCCGGCGTCTTCGCGCTGAGCGGCCTCGGTTCGGCGCATGCCTGGGCGGGCTTCGGCGCGGCGCTGCGGCGGTTTCTCTCCGAGGACCGCCGGTTGCGGGTCTTCAACCTGACGATGGGGCTGCTGATCGCGGCGAGCGCGGCGTGGCTGGCGGCGGCGGACATCTGACGCCTGCGACCTCCTCTGCGGCGGAGGGTCGCAATTCTCCTGATTCGTGATAGCCTCCGCCGACAAACCACAACAGGAGGATCGCCGATGACCGCAATCACAGCCGGATCCGACGCCGCGTCGCCGCCCTCGACGCGCGCCGCCCGCATCCTGACCGTGGACGACCTGCGCGGCGCGCTGCGGCAGGGCTGGGACGATTTCGCCGCCAAGCCCACCCATGTGCTCTTTCTGGTCGCGATCTATCCGCTGGCGGGGCTGTTGCTGGCGACGCTCGCCGGTCGCGGCGACGCGCTGGCGCTGGTGTTCCCGCTGGTCGCGGGCTTCGCGCTGCTCGGGCCGCTGACTGCGGTGGGGCTCTACGAACTCAGCCGGCGGCGCGAGGCTGGCGAGCCCGCGCGTCTGGCGGACGCGGTCTCCGTGGCCACGGGGCCTGCGGCGGGGCCGGTGGCGCGGATCGCGCTGGTTCTGTTCGCCATTTTCACGGCGTGGCTGACGGCGGCGGACCTACTCTGGGCGTCGGTGATGGGCGTCGGCCGCCCCGAAAGCGTCTCCGCCCTCTCCGCCCAGGTGTTTGGAACGACCGAGGGTCTGCGGCTGATCGTGCTGGGCCATCTCGTCGGCGGGGTCTTCGCGGCCGCAGCGCTGGCGGTGTCGATGTTCTCGCTTCCGATGGTGGTCGCGGGCGAGCGCAGCGCCTTCGCCGCGATGCGCGCTTCGATCCAGACGGTCGCGGCCAATCCCCGGGTCTGCGCGATCTGGGGGCTGGTCGTCGGCGCGATCATGGCCGTCGCGTCCGCGCCGTTCCTGATCGGGCTCGCCGTCGCGCTGCCGGTGCTCGGCCACGCCACATGGCGGCTCTACCGCCGCGCCTGGCCCGACTGAGCTTCCCGCCACCAGTCCTGCGCCGCGAGCGCGCGGCGCAGGGGCGTGTCGGTCTCGCGCGGCGCGCCGTTTATGTAGCGCCGCGCCTCCGCCGCCGAGGCGCCCTCCAGCCCCCGCAGATAGGCGAGACCGGCGGCGACGCTGAAGGGCGCGCCGGTTTCGGCCTCGAAGTTGCGGGGCAGGTCGGTCCAGACCGCCCCGCGCGCGCCGGTCGCCGCGCACCATCGCGCCACGGCCTCGGCGATCGCGGGGTCGCCGGCGCGCCGGAAGCCGCTCGCGCGACACACCGCGCCGATGAAGTTGGGCGCGGGGGCGCGTTCGCGGGCGCGCAGGTCTTCCGCCGCCGCATGAACGTCGTCGCGGATCGAGGCGATGGCGTGGGTGGGGCAGGGGGCGCCGCTATCCGGGTCGATCACGACGACGAGGCTCATCAACCGTTTCGGCGAGATCCGGCTGAATTCGAGCGGGAGACGCGGCCCGCCCCGGATCGCCCAAGCCCCGCGCACTTTCGCCGCCAGATCGTCGAGGTCCCAGAGCAGCGACCCCCAGCCGAGGATCGCATAAGACCCTCTCATCGAGCGGTTTCCTCCGCTCGCTCCACGATAGCCCTCTCAACGACCGTCACGGCCCCTAAGCCGAGCTGAGCGACGCCGTGAACCAAGTTTTTCGTCTCAAAAACAACGGCTCCCACCTAGCACTCGCGTCTTCCGGGTCAGTCTCCGCTCCAGTCGGCCCGTCGACCGTCATGGCCATTTCGCCTCGGGCGGCAGGCTCATCAGCACGGCCTCGGGGTTATGCCCCGTCTCCAGCCCGAACTTGGTGCCGCGGTCGTAGACGAGGTTGAACTCCGCGTAGCGACCGCGCTTCACGAGTTGCCATTCGCGCTCGGCATGCGTCCAGCTCTCGGTCATGCGCTTGCGGGTGATCGGGACGAAGGCGTCGAGAAACGCCCGCCCGACATCCTGGGTGAAGGCGAAATCGGCCTCCCAGTCGCCGGTGCACAGGTCGTCATAGAAGACGCCGCCCACCCCGCGCGGCTCGTTCCAGTGCTTGATCATGAAGTACTCGTCCGCCCAGGCCTTGAATTTCGGGTAATAGGCGGCGTCGTGGCGCTCGCAGGTCCGGCGGAGCACGTCGTGGAAGAATTCGGTGTCCTCCGCGACCTCGACCATCGGGTTGAGGTCGGTCCCGCCGCCGAACCACCAGCAGAAGGGCGTCCAGAACATCCGCGTGTTCATGTGAACCGCGGGCGTCTTGGGCGAGCGCATATGGGCGACGAGGCTGATCCCCGAGGCCCAGAAGCGCGGGTCGTTCTTCAGCCCCGGCAGTTCGTGGCGCGCGGTCAGGCTGCGCTGGGCCTGATCGCCGAGCGCGCCGTAGACTTCGGAGACGTTGACGCCGACTTTCTCGAAGACGCGCCCGCCGCGCATCACGCTCATCACGCCGCCGCCCTGATCGCCTTCGCCTTCGCCGGCGCGGCGCGTCTCCTTGCGTTCGAAGCGCCCGGGGGGCAGGTGGGCGAAGGGGCCGGTCGCCTGCGCGTCCTCGATGGCTTCGAAGGCGTCGCAGATGCGGTCGCGAAGGTCGACGAACCAGTCGGCCGCGCGGCGGCGTTCTGCGTCGAGCGGTGCGGCCTCGGGGCCGACGAGATGGGCGGCGTCGGTCATGCAGTGCTTTCCTCTCTGTTTGCGCCCGTTCTAGAATGCGAGCGCGGGCCGCGCGACGCGTCGCGGCGTCGCTTGCGCGGGAGGGCGGCGATGGACGAGCGGGCGCGGCGGCTGAAGCGGCGGGGCGGGATCGCGCTCGGCGTCGCCGCCGTCATGATCAGCGCGCTCGGGCTGGCCGGACCGCTGATGCTGGCGACCACCGGCGACCCGGAGCCGGTGCTGGCCTGGTATCCGCTCGGCTGGGCCGTCGCGATCGGCGCGATTCTGGTCTGGCTGCGGTCGTGGCGGGCGTCGCATCGCGGCTGAGGCCAGGCGCGCGCCGCGCTCAGAGCCCCCGCGCCGCGAGCCACGCCTTCATCTGCGCGATCTCGGCTTCCTGAGCGGCGATCACGGCTTCGGCCAGCGCGCGGATCTCGGGATCGGACCCGTGTTCCAGCGCGATGCGCGCCATGTCGATGGCGCCCTGATGGTGCGGAATCATGCCCCTGACGAAATCGGCGTCCGCGTCGCCGGTGAGCGGGATGGCCATGTCGTCATGCATCCGCGCCATGCTCTCGTCCCAGGCCGACGCATAGGGCGCGTCCGCCGCGGGGGCCGCGTGGCCGTGATGGGCGTGCTGCGCCTGAGCGGCGCCGGCGAGCAGCGCGAGGGCGAAGGCGGCGCGCAGCGAGATGCTGGTCGGGCGGGGCATGTCTGTCTCCGGAGCAGGGGTGCGAAAGGGCGGGCGTCGCCGGCCGCAGCGTCCAGTTTCCACGCCGGCGCGCGCGCTGCAAGCCGCGGCGCGCGACGTGACAGACGGGGCGCGAAGCCCTACACTCCGCACGTCCTGATCCCCGAGAGCCGTTCCATGCCCCGCCTGCCGACATGGCTGCGCCGCCGCTTCGACGCGCTCTGCGCGCGCGCCGAGGCGATGGTCGATCCGTATCAGGGTTACGACCGCGCCGAGGGGCCGCCGGAACGGCTCTGGCCGTTCTTCCGCGTCCATCTCGAGCCGTTCCGCCGCGTGCTGTGGCTGGCGCTGGGCTTCGGTCTGGCGGTCGCGCTGGTCGAGACATGGCTGATCTACTATGCGGGCCGCGTCGTGGACGTGCTGGCCGAGACCGCCCCTGCCGATCTCCTCGCCGAACGGGGACTGGAGCTCGCCGCGGTGGCCCTCGGGGTTCTGCTCCTGCGTCCGCTGGTGCAGGGGATCGACGCGCTGCTGCTCAATCAGGCGATGCTGCCCAATGTCGGCGCGCTGGTGCGCTGGCGCACGCATCGCCACGTGCTGCGCCAGTCGATGACGTTCTTCCAGAACGATTTCGCGGGCCGCGTCGCGCAGAAGGTGATGCAGACGGCGCCGGCGGTCGGCGAGGCGGTGTTCCAGATCTTCGACGCGCTCTGGTATGCGATCATCTATCTGATCGGCGCGCTGGTCCTGCTGACGCTGGTCGATCCGCGCCTCGCCATCCCGCTCGCGGTCTGGGCGGCGGGCTATGTGTGGATGCTGGTCTTCTTCGTCCCCCGCATCGGACAGGCCGCCAAGGACTTCTCCGAGGCGCGCTCGACCATGACGGGCCGGATCGTGGACAGCTACACCAACATCCAGACGGTGAAGCTCTTCGCCCACGCCGCGCGCGAGGATTCCTACGCCCATGAGGCCATCGAGCACGGGCGGACCACCTTCGCCCGCCAGATGCGCCTCATCACGGCGATGGAGCTGGCGCTGTCGGTCACCAACGGCCTGCTGATGGTCAGCGTGATCGGGCTCGCGATCTGGCTCTGGAGCCTCGGGCAGGCGAGCCTCGGGGCCATCGCCGCGGCCTCGGCGCTCGTGCTGCGGCTCAACGCAATGACCGGCTGGATCATGTGGGCGACGTCGGACTTCTTCCAGAACCTCGGCGTCGTGATGGAGGGGGTGGAGACGATCTCCAAGCCGCTCGGCCTGACCGACCGGCCCAATGCGCGCCCCCTCGCCGTCACCGGCGGCGACATACGCTTCGAGGGCGTCAGCCATCATTACGGGCGCGGCGCGGGCGGGCTCGACCGGGTGGAGCTGCGCATCCGCGCCGGCGAGCGGGTCGGGCTGATCGGGCGCTCCGGGGCGGGCAAGTCCACGCTCGTGAACCTGCTGCTGCGCTTCTACGACGTCGAGGGCGGGCGCGTGCTGATCGACGGGCAGGACATCCGCGAGGCGACGCAGGACAGCCTGCGCGCGGCCATCGGCATGGTCACGCAGGACACCTCGCTGCTGCACCGCTCGGTGCGCGACAACATCCTCTATGGCCGGCCCGACGCCCGCATGGCGGATGTCGAGGCGGCGGCGAAGCGCGTCTCGGCGCATGAGTTCATCCTCGGTCTGCGCGACCCGGCGGGGCGCGAGGGCTATGACGCGCATGTCGGCGAGCGCGGCGTGAAGCTGTCGGGCGGGCAGCGCCAGCGCATCGCGCTCGCCCGCGTCGTGCTCAAGGACGCGCCGATCCTCGTGCTCGACGAGGCGACGTCCGCGCTCGACTCGGAAGTCGAGGCCGAGATTCAGCAGGCGCTCTACGGGCTGATGGAGGGCAAGACCGTGATCGCCATCGCGCACCGCCTCTCCACCATCGCGCGGATGGACCGGATCGTGACGCTGGACGCAGGACGCGTCGTCGAGAGCGGGCCGCATGCGGAGCTGCTCGCGGCGGGCGGGCTCTACGCCGGCTTCTGGGCGCGGCAGGCGGGCGGCTTCATCGACGCCGACGCCGCATGAGCGACTTTCGCGACGGACGGTCTATGTTCGCGCCATGACCGAGACCGACCGCCCCGCCGACGCCTCCACCCCTTTCCGCAGCTGGTTCGCCCGCTTCGAGACGGTGACGCCGCCTCTGCCGACCGACGCGCCCTCGCGCCCGCCGGAAGCGCTCTGGCCTTTCCTGCGCTGGGCGCTGAGGGAGGCGCGGGTCGGGCTGTGGGGGCTCGCGCTCGCCTCGCTCGCCGTGGGCGCTGCGGATGCTGGCGTGTTCTGGATGATCGGCGCGCTGGTGGACCTCGCGGCGCAGACCGGTCCCGAACGCTTCTTCGCCGAGCATTGGGGCTGGCTGGCGGCGATGCTCGTCGTGATCGCCGTGATAAAGCCGGCGGCGCAGCTCGCCCAGAGCGCGTTCAGCTCGCTGACGCTCAACCCCGCGCTGTTTCCGATGACCGTGTTCCGGCTGCACCGCCACACGCTCGGCCAGTCGATGAAGTTCTTCGAGGAGGATTTCACCGGGCGGCTCGCGCAGAAGCAGATGCAGACGGCCAACGCGGTGACGCAGGTCGCCAACGACGCGCTGACGACGTTGGGGATGCTGGTCGCCTACGCGGCCACGATGCTCGCGGCGCTGGCGGCGGCGGACGGGCGGCTGGCGGCGCTGGCGGTTCTCTGGCTCGGCGGCTTCTTCTGGGTGCTGTGGTGGTCGCTGCCGCGCATCCGGCTTCGCGCGCAGGTGCGGGCCGAGGCGCGGGCGGGGGTGACGGGGCAGCTCGTCGACAGCCTCGGGCATATCGAGACCGTCAAGCTCTTCGCCCATGCGGGGCGCGAGGAGGCGGCGGCGGCGCGGTCTCTGCGGCGCTTCCACGACGCGGCGCTTCAGTTCGGGCGGGCGATGATGGCGATGCGGACGCTGCTCGCGATCCTCAACGCCGCGGCGACGCTGGCGATGCTCGGCCTCGGCCTGTGGCTCTGGCGCGACGGCTCGGCGAGCATCGGGGCGGTGGCGGCGGCGGCGATGCTGACGCTGCGCCTGACCCAGATGGCGAACTGGATGGCGATGTCGGCCATGGCGATCTTCGGCGAGATCGGAACCATCGAGGACGGCGCCCGCACCCTCTCGCCGGCGCATGGCGTCACCGACCGCCCCGGCGCGGCCGATGGCGTCGCAGCAGGTCCGATCCGCTTCGAAAACGTCGTCTTCCGCTACGGGCGCGCGACGGGCGGGGTCGGGCCGCTCGACTTCGAGGTCGCCGAGGGCGAGAAGCTCGCGCTGGTCGGGCGGTCGGGCGCGGGCAAGTCCACCCTCGTCGGCCTGCTCCTGCGGCTGCGCGATGTCGAGCAGGGGCGGATCGCCATCGGCGGCGTGGACATCCGCGACATGACGCAGGACGGGCTGCGCCGGATGATCGGGGTGGTCACGCAGGAGACGGCGATCTTCAACCGCTCGGCGCTCGACAACATCCTCTATGGCCGGCCCGAGGCGTCCGTCGAGGAGGCGGTGGCGGCGGCGCGGGCGGCGCAGGCCGACGATTTCATCCGGGGGCTGCGCGACGGAAGGGGCCGCGAGGGCTATGCGGCGCATCTGGGCGAGCGCGGGGTGAAGCTGTCGGGCGGGCAGCGCCAGCGCATCGCGCTCGCCCGCGCGATCCTCAAGGACGCCCCGATCCTGGTGCTCGACGAGGCGACCTCGGCGCTCGATTCCGAAGTCGAGGCGGAGATCCAGCAGGCGTTGCGGGCGGCGATGGCGGGCAAGACCGTGTTGGCCATCGCGCATCGCCTCTCCACCATCGCCGAGATGGACCGCATCCTGACGCTCGACGAGGGGCGGGTCGTCGAGGCCGGCGCGCATGCGGCCCTGCTTGCGCAGGGCGGGCTTTACGCCGGGCTCTGGGCGCGGCAGTCCGGCGGGTTCCTGCCGCTCGAGGCGGCGGAGTGACGCGTGGCGCGCGGCCACATGGGCGCGGATGAAAAGCCGAATGAATACTAGGGATTATTCGAACGGGACTTGGTGACTGAGTCACGCGCGAAACTGCGGCGTTAGGTCGCGAAACAGACATGCGAGCGGGACTGTGCGCTGGACTTGGACCGGCTAGTTCCGTAAGCGAAAGGCGATGGCGCGGGCGGTGCTCGCCCGCGATCCCGCAGAAGCAAGTCAGGAGAGTCCCGTGTCGACCACGACGACGCAAGACAGCGACGCCAGCCGCCGCGATTTCCTCCATGTCGCCACGGCCGCGGTCGGCGCGGTGACCGTCGGCGCAGCGGTCTGGCCGCTGATCAACTCGATGAACCCCTCGGCCTCGGTTCTGGCGCTGGCGACCATCGACATCGATCTCAGCCAGATCGAGGAAGGCTCGCAGATCAGCGTCAAATGGCGCGGCAAGCCGGTCTTCGTGCGCTATCGCACCCAGTCTGAAATCGACGCCGCGCGCGCGACCCCGCTCTCGGCGCTTGTCGACGGCAATGCGCGCAACGCCAACGATCTGAGAGCCGACGCCTCCGACGAGAACCGCTCGATCGGCGAGAACGGCGAATATGTGATGATGATGGGCGTCTGCACCCATCTGGGCTGCGTGCCGCTCGGCGACGGCGCCGGCGAGTTCGGCGGCTGGTTCTGCCCTTGCCACGGCTCGCATTACGACACCTCGGGTCGCATCCGCAAAGGGCCCGCGCCCCAGAACCTGCATATCCCCCAATACACCGTCGCCGGGACCGTCCTGACGCTCCTCGACGAATACAAGGGCTGACATCATGGGCACGATACCTCAGGAGCACTACAAGCCGAAGGCCGCCTGGGAGAAGTGGATCGACAAGCGCCTGCCGATCGTCGGCTTCGCGATCGACTTCAGCAACTTCCCCTCGCCGAAGAACCTGAACTGGCTTTGGGTCGGCGGCGTCGTCCTCACGGTCTTTCTCGTGATCCAGATCGTCACCGGCATCGTGCTGGTGATGCACTACACGCCCGACACCTCGCTCGCCTTCGCCTCGGTCGAGCACATCATGCGCGACGTGAACGCGGGCTGGCTGCTGCGCTACATGCATCAGAACGGGGCGCATTTCTTCTTCGCCGCCGTCTACATCCACATCTTCCGCGGCCTCTACTACGGCTCCTACAAGGCGCCGCGCGAGATCACCTGGATCATCGGCATCCTGATCTATCT
>NZ_DAIQNN010000055.1:0-2458 GCF_036788415.1 Rubrimonas sp.
CCGCCGGCGACCGACGCGTTGCGCGAGATGTCGGTCTCCAGCACGGCCTGGGCGAGCATCGCCTGATTGATCACCAGCTCGCCGACGAGGTTGATCAGCCGGTCGACCCGGTCGAGATCGACGCGGATGGTCGCGGCGGCGGGCGTGGCGGCGGAGGTCGCGGCCTTGGCGGCGTCCTCGCCGCGCGCCGAAGCGGGCGGGCCGTCGCCGCCCGACGACGCGGTCTCGGCCAGCGGGACGAGCGGGCCGATCGACAGCGGTTCGGGGCGGAACGGCTCGTCAGACGCCGCAACGGCGGGCGCCGGCGCGGGCGGTTGCGGAGGCGCCGCCCGCGGCGCGGGCCCCGACGGAGCCTGCGCTGCGGGTTCGGCCGCGGGCGACGCAGCGGGTTGTTCCACAGCCTGCTCGGCGGACGCCTCCAGCGGGCGGATGACGAGGTCGCAATCCTCGTCGCAGAACTCGAAAACGTCCCGAATGTCCTCCTCGCCGCGATGGGTGGCGAGGGAGATGCGGAAGCCGAGGCAGGCGCTCGCGGGGTCGAATGCGTCGAGCGTCGGCACTTCGGAGACGTCGCACTCGACCGTCATTTCGCCGAGCCGCTCCATCTCGCGCAGCAGCATCACCGGATCGTTGGCCTTGGCGTAGAGTTCGGGATGCGGTCGGAACAGGATGAGGAAGCGCCGGTCGCCCATCCCGGCGGCCTCGGCCGGCGCGGCTTGCGCCTCCGCGACCTGCGCGAGCGGCGCGATGTCGAGCTTCATCGGCCGGAAGCCGCCCGAGGCGGTTTCGGGCGCAGGCGCAGGCTCGGACTCGGGCTCGGGCGCCTCCTGCGCGACCGTCGCCTGCGGCGCGGCGCCGGGCGTCTCGCCGCGGCTGAAGGCGGCGATCTCCTCGGACAGGCCGCGCCAGACGGCTTCGTCGACTTCCTCGCCGGCGCGCGCGGCGGCGACCAGATCGGCGAGCACATCGGAGGCGCGCAGCATCGCCTTCATCATCTCGACGCCGGGGAACAGGCGGTCCGAGCGGATTTCGTCCAGCAAGGTCTCGAAGGAATGGGCGAAGGCGACGAGCGTCTCGAGCTCGAACGCGCCTGCGCCCCCTTTCACCGAATGGACTGCGCGGAACACCGCGTTGACCAGCTCCTTGTCGTCCTCGCCCTCCTGCATCCGCAAAAGGCCGGATTCGAGTTCGGCGAGTTGCTCCTCGCACTCCTCGAAGAAGGTCTGCCGCAACTCGGCGAGCACATCTCTCGACATGACGCGATTCCCCCTCTTCAGGCCATGACTCGACGAACGACGTCGATCAGCCGGTTCTGTTCGAACGGCTTCGTGATCCAGCCTGTCGCGCCGGAATTGCGGGCGCGGTCCTTCAGGCTGCGGTCGCTCTCGGTCGTCAGCACGAGGATCGGCACGCCGTCATAGCGCGCCTCGGCGCGGACCGCCTCGATGAAGCCGAAGCCGTCCATGTTGGGCATGTTGATGTCGGTGACGATGACGTCGGGGATCTCGCCTTTCAGCACGTCGAGCCCGAGCAGCCCGTCTGCCGCCTCGAGGACGCGATAGCCTTCGTCCTCCAGCGTCATCCGCAGCATGTTGCGCATCGTGCGGCTGTCGTCGACGGTCAGGATGGTGCGGCCGCTCATGACGCCTTCCCTCCCGACGCGGCGAGCCCGTCCGGCGTGAAGCCGAGCAGCCGCAACGCCTCGGAAAACTCCGTCGAGGGCGCTTCGATGCGCAGCTCCGCGCCGTCGGCCCGCCAGCTCAGCGCCGCGGAGACCAGAACCTGCGCGCAGCGCCCGCCGAGGCGGCGCACGCCGCCGGCCTCCAGCGTCAGCGGCCCGCCGCGCGCGGCGCGCAACGCGTCGAGCAAAGGGGCGGCGGCGGCGTTGTCGAGGGCTTCGGGCAAGACGATGGCGCGCGCTTCGGCGCCTTCGGACGCTCCGGCGGCTTGCGGCGCCGCCTTGCTGCGGGCGGCGGCCCGGGGCGGTCTGGCGGTCATCTCAAAATTCCTCCCAACCATCGGACTCGGCCTTGGCCATCGCGGCGGAGGCTCGGCGCGGCGCCGCCCTGGCGGCGGCCTTCGCCGGCGCTTTCGGATGGGCCGTCGCGGCGGCGCCCTGCGCGGCCCGGCTCGCCGCCGGCGCCGGCGGCCTGGCCGGCGCTGCGGCGGGCTTCGCGACGAGCGCGGGTTTCGGCGCAGGTTTCGGCGCGGGCGCCGGCGCCAGCTTGAGCGGCGGCTTCGCAACCGGTTTCAGCGACGGTTTGATCGTCGGTTTCGCGACGGGCGACGTCATGGGTTGTCCGCCGGCGGGCTTCGCCGTCCCATGCGCGGGCTGCTTCGCCGGCGGGGTCGGCGCCGCGTGGGCGGTCGCCTGCGGACGGCGGAACGGGCTCACGAGGCCGCCGGGGGCGCGGGCGGGCTTCGCCGGCGCCGGGGCCAAAGGCTTGCCAACGGGCGC
>NZ_DAIQNN010000055.1:2558-17971 GCF_036788415.1 Rubrimonas sp.
GGGCGCCGACTGCGCGATCCGCGCGCTCGCGCCCAGTTCGAACCCGCTCAGAAGCGCGCCGAACGTCTCGGTCTGGCGCGACAGCTCGCGGATCGCCGAAGTCGCCTGCTCGACCATGGCGGCGTTCTGCTGCGTGGTCTGATCCATCTGCGAAACGGCGCCGTTGACCTCCTGCAGTCCGGTCGCCTGCTCCTGCGCGGCGCGCGCGATCTCGCCGACCACCGCGTCGATCTCGGCGACGCCGGCGACGATGCGCTCCAGCGCCTCGCCGGTGACGGCGACCCGGTCCACACCCTTCTCGACTTCGCCGCGCGAGGCGAGGATCAGGGCCTTGATCTCCTTGGCCGCGTCGGCGGAGCGCTGCGCGAGCGCGCGCACCTCGGAGGCGACGACGGCGAAGCCGCGCCCCGCCTCGCCCGCGCGGGCCGCCTCGACGCCTGCGTTCAGCGCGAGCAGGTTCGTCTGGAAGGCGATCTCGTCGATCGTCCCGATGATCCGGCCGATCTGCTCCGAGGAGGTCTCGATGGCGCCCATCGCCGCGATCGCCTCGCGCACGACTTCGCCGCCGGCGCCGGCCTCGGCGCTGGCGCGCGCCACGACGTCGCGGGCGCGGGCGGCGCTCTCGGCGGTGTGGCGGGTGGTCGCCGTGATCTCCTCGATGGCGGCGGCCGATTGCTCGAGGCTCGCAGCCTGCGATTCGGTGCGGCGCGACAGATCGTCGGAGGCCGATGCGAGGCTCGAAACCGCGCCGCGCACCCCCTGCGCAGTGCCGGCGATCCGCCCCATCGCATCCTGCAGCCGGTCGAACGCCTCGTTGAGATCGTCGCGCAGGGCGGCGCGGTCGGCGGGGAACTCGCCGCGCACCCGATGCGTCAGATCGCCTTCGGCCAGCTTGCGCAACCCGGTCCCGAGCGCCGCGACGACTTGCGCGCGCACGGCCTCCTTCGCCGCCTCGGCGCGTTCGAGGGCCGATGTCTCGGCCAGCGAGGACAGGCGGGCGTGCTCGGCGTCCTGCTCCGCCTCGGCAGCCTCCGAGGCCGCGCAGCGCAAGCGGGCGACGGCGGCGCGGATGCGCGCCAGCTCGTCCGCCTCCGACGGGTCCGCCGCGCCGGCCAGCGCCTCGATCTCGTCGGCGAGGCGCGCCAGCGGGGCGGCCACGCTGCGCCGCATCATCGCCAGCGCCGCGGCTGGCGACAGCGCCAGCGCCGTCGCGGCGCAGGCCGCGCCGAGCCAGAAGCCCGGCCCCTCCGCTCCGCTCGCGATCAGCGCCCAGAGCGTCGCGACCGCCGCCGCGCCGACCAGCGCCGGCCCTGCGATCAGCGCCGCCGCCTTGCGACCGGCCGGCTGGCGCGCGAACCATCCCGTCGCCGCCCCTGCGCCCGCTTCTTCCGCCGACATCGTTTTCGCGCTCCCATCTTCGAGCCGCAGACCGACGCCGCGTCGCCGGGCCTCGCCGCCGAAGGCGGGGGCCGGATCAGAGGCGTTCGCCAGTCCGGTCATCATCGTCTCTCCTCGCCGCCCTGCCGGCGGCTGCGTCGTCTCTCGGCGTCACTCGGCGGCGAAGCGCGCGCCCGTTTCGCGCCCGGCGCCGACCCGGAAGAACGCCACCAGCCCGCGCAGCCGATCGGCATGCGCCTCGAGCGCCCGCGCACCCGACGCGGCGCCCTCGGCCAGGCCGGCGTTCTGCTGGGTCAGCTCGTCCATCCGCATCACCGCCGAAGAAATCTCCTCGACGCCCGAGGACTGCTCGCGCGTCGCCGCGGAGATCTCGCTCATCTTCTCGGCCAGCGCGGCGATCGCCTCGGTCACGCCGTCCAGCGCCGCGCCGGTCTGCTTCACCAGCGTCACGCCCTTGCCGACATTGGTCGCGCTCTCCGCGATCAGGCCCTTGATGTCGCGCGCGGCTTCCGCCGAGCGCTGCGCCAGCAGCCGCACTTCCGATGCGACCACCGCGAAGCCGCGCCCCGCCTCTCCGGCGCGCGCCGCTTCGACCGAGGCGTTCAGCGCCAGCAGGTTGGTCTGGAAGGCGATCGAGTCGATCAACGCGGTGATCTCCGAGATCTTGCCCGCGCTGCGCTCGATCAGGTCCATCGCGGCGACCGCCTCGCCGACCACCGCCTTGCCGGCCCCCGCGCGCGTGGCGGTGTCGGCGGCGAGGCCGGTCGAGCTGTCGGCGTTGTCGGCGTTGGAGCGCACGGTGGAGGCCATCTCCTCCATGGTCGCGGCCGTCTGCTCCAGCGAGGCCGCCTGGCTTTCGGCCCGCGCCGACAGATCCGACGCGCTGCCAGCGATCCGCCGCGTCGCCGTCCCCAGCTCGTCGGCCACCGACTGGATGTCGCTGACCATCTCGCTGAGCTTCTCGACGGTCGCGTTGACGGCGTGGGCGAGGTCGCGGAAGCGCCCTTCGCCGCGCGTGTCCATCCGATGCGCCAGATCGCCGGCGGCGAGACCGCCCAGGGCGTCGTTCAGCCGGTCGAGGAACTCGGCGAAGATGCGGCAGGTGTCGTTGAGGCCTTCGGCGATCTCGCGATTCTCGGGCGGCAGCGCGGCGACGTCGATGCGCTTGGTGAAGTCGCCCCTGGCGGCGGCGTCGATCACGGCGTGGATGTGCTTCGCCGCGCGCAGCGCCTCGGTCTTCTCGATCCACTCGACGACGCAGCCGGTCCGCGCGCCTGAGGCGTCGAAGATCGGCGTCAGGCGCAGCTCGAAGCTGCGGCCGTCGAAGCCGATGGTGGTGACGAACACCTCGCGCAGATCGCGCAGCATGGTGCGGATGCGGCTGGAGTTCTTGTGGAAGACGTCGATGTTGAGCCCGACGAGCTTCGTCGCGTCGACGGGCGTCGGCTGCGACGCCCACCATTTCGCCGAGCGCGCCAGCGAACGCTCGAGCGCGGGCATCACATAGACGATGCGCATCTCGGCGTCGGCGATCATCGTGTTCGAACTCGAATGGTCGAGCGCCGCGCGGTTGCGCTCGCCCTCGGCGATGCGCGCCTCCAGCCCGTCGAGCGCGCGCAGACGACGGCTCACGAGGCGCATCGCGGCAAGCGTCGCGAGGACGCCGCCGACGCCCGCGGCCGCCACCGGCCACGGCGCGGCACCGAGCGCCCAGAGCCCCGCTGCCCCGGCGGCGAGCGCCCCTGACCCCGCTACGGCGATGCGAAGGCCGCCGCGCAGGAAGTCGCCGAAAGCGGCTGCTTCGCTCGCGCCGGCGGCGGAGGGGGCGACGGATCCGCCTCGCAGCGCGCCTTCCGAAATCCTTTCGCCCGAGATGGTCATTTGACGCCCGTCCAGTCCGTTGAAGACCCCGGGCTGATCTGATGCGGCGCGCCTCAACGCGAGGTTAAGCCTGACGCGGCGGGCGCGCGCGCAGAGCGCCATAAATGCGGCGAATTGAGCGGATTGGCCCAAGGACGGGGCGCGCGGGGCTCAACTGCGGATCTGGCGCGCCCGACTGGCGGCTTCAGACGCAGGCGGCTCCGCCGCGGTCGGCGCCGCCGGCGTCGCGGCGAACTCGAGCCAGAACGCGGCCCCGCCGCCCGGCGCGCTGCGCAACCCGATCCGCCCGCCCATGATCTGGGTGAACTCGCGCGCGATCGACAGCCCGAGCCCGACCCCGCCATGCATCCGCGTGGTCGAGCCGTCCGCCTGACGGAAGCGCTCGAAGATCGCCTCGCGATCGGCCTCGGCGACGCCGGGGCCGGTGTCGACGACTTCGATGCGCAACAGCGTCTCGCCGCCGCCGAGCCGCAGCTCGACCAACCCGGCATCGGTGAACTTCACCGCATTGTCGAGCAGGCTCGCGAGCACGCGCGCGAGCCGGCGCGCATCGCCGCGCCAGCGATAGGGCGCGCCGTCGGCCACCGCCATCCGCAGCGCCAGCCCCTTGCGCCCGGCCGCCGGGCGCACCCGGTCGAGCGCGCGCTCGGCGAGCTCCACCGGATCGAAGCTCTCGATCTCCAGCGCGTCCGAGCCGGCCTCGATCTGCGCGATGTCGAGCACGTCGTCGATCACCTGATGCAGCGCGCGCGCAGAACTCTCGACGATGTCGAGCCATTTCGCCCGCACCGCGGGGTCGTCGCTCGCCCGGATCAGCGCGACGCCGCCGAGCACGCCGTTCAGCGGCGTGCGGATCTCGTGGGTGATGCGGGCGAGGAACTCGCTCTTGAGGCGCGAGGCGCGGTCGGCCTCCTCAAGGGCGGCGCGCAGTTCGATCTCGTTGAGCCGCAGCCTTTCGGTGACGCGGGCGCGATCCTCCTCGCGGGCGCGGCGTTCGGAGATGTCGTCGACGATGGCGACGAAGCGGCGCGCGCCGACGTCGCCGCGCAGCGACAGCGCGATCTCGGCGGGGTAGACCGAGCCGTCCTTGCGCCGATGCGCGGTCTCCAATCGCAGCATGTCGCGCGCGCCCTCGCGCAGCGGCGCGATCAGGGCCTCGAAATCGGCGCGGTCGAGTTCGGGCTTGATGTCGAGCGGCGTCATCCGGGCCAGCTCGTCGGCGCCGTAGCCCAGATTGTCCCGGGCGCCGCGATTGACATGGACGAAGCGCAGCGTCTCGGCGTCGAAGATGTAGATCTCCTGCCGCGCCTCCTCCAACACGGCGCCCATCTCGTCGGCCTGGGCGTGGGCGGCGCGATAGGCGGTCTGGAGCTGGCGCAGATCGGTGAAATCGGCCGCGGCGGCGATCTTGCCGATCCGCCGTCCCCGCGCGTCGCGCCAGTCGCGCGTCTCGCGCCACACCCAGCGCGCAGGCCCCGCCCCGCCCTCGATCCAGTCGGCGCGCGGTCGCTCGGGCGGCAGCGCCAGAAGCTCGCCGATGGCGGCGCGGGCGGCGCGTGTGGCGGGCGGACGGGTCGGGGAGACGCCGAAGAGCTCGACGAAATCCTCGCTCGCCGCCACACAGGCGCCCTCGGCGTCGAACAGCGCGATGGCGACCGGCGCATCCTGCAGGAGCGCGCGCAGCATCTCGCCCTGCCCGCTCAGCGCGTCGAGCCGCCGCTCGGCCAGAGCCTGCCGGCCGCGCGCGCGCAGCCAGGCCGCGATGGCGCCCGCGGCCGCGACGAGCAATCCCGCCGCCAGCGCGATCACGATCTCCCCCTCGCGCGACGAACTCGCCGACAGCCGCAGCGCGCCGGCCGAGAGCGCGCGCTCAAGCCCCGCCCGATACGCAGCGCGCCGCGCCGCGTAGCCTTCGGAGGCGAAGACGCGCGCAGCGAGGGCCGGCTGGCCGTCGTCGACGAAGGCCATCGCCTGGCTCTCCATCAGGATCAGCGCGCCGTTCGCCGCCTCGACCTCGGCCAGAGCGGCGCGCGCGACGTCGCTGTCGGCGAGCGCGAGGGCCCCGGCGACGGCGTTCTCCAGCGGGGCCACATGGTCGTAATAGCGGTCCCGCCAGACCGGATCGGAGGTCGCCGCGTGAAGCCGGGCGGAGCTGACGAGGACTTCGTTCAGACGCGCGATCTCCCCGCGCAGGCGCTCGAACTCGGCGGCGCGCGCGACCGCGCGCTCGACGCGGGTGCGCGCTTCCTGCGCCAGCAGCGCCGCGAGCGCCGCGAACGCCGCGAAGGCGACGACCAGCCAGATGTTGCGCAGCTTCCCCAACGCGAAATCCCCGGCGCACACCAAGCGCGACGCTCAGAAGCCACTCGCGTCCCGCTAGCGCAATTCTCTCACTACAACCGCAGAGTTGCGCCGGAAGCGTCCTGGGGCAAGGGCTCCGTCACTGCTCCAGCATGCGCCGCAGCAATTCGACGTCCTCGGCGATCTGGGCGTCGGTCTCGGAGAGCTGCTCGATCTTGCGCACGGCGTGCATGACGGTGGTGTGGTCGCGCCCTCCGAAGCGGCGACCTATGTCGGGCAGCGACTTGGTGGTGAGGGTCTTGGCCAGATACATCGCGACCTGCCGGGGTCGCGCGACGGCGCGGGCGCGGCGCGCCGAGGTCATGTCGGACATGCGCAGGCAGTAGTGCTCGGCGACCTTGCGCATGATCTCCTCGATGGTGACCTTGCGGTCGTGCTGCTTGATCAGGTCCGCAAGGCATTCATGCGCCGTGTCGAGCGTGATCGGGCGGCCCACCAGCGTCGCGAAGGCCACGAGCCGGGTCAGCGCCCCTTCGAGCACCCGCACATTCGAGACGATCCGATGGGCGAGGAAGGCCAGCACCTTGTCCTCGATCACGAGGCCCGGATTCTCGATCATCGCCTTGTCGGCCTTGGCGTGCAGGATCCCGAGCCGCAACTCGTAGGTGGTGGGGTGGATGTCGGCGACCAGCCCCCACTGCAGGCGCGAGCGGATGCGCTCCTCCAACCCGTCGATTTCGCCCGGCGCGCGGTCGGCGGAGATCACGATCTGCTTGCCGACGTCGATCAGCGCGTTGAAGGTGTGGAAGAATTCCTCCTGCGTGCTGTCCTTGCCGGCGATGAACTGCACGTCGTCGATCATCAGCACGTCGACCGAGCGGAACTCCTGCTTGAACCCGATCATGTCGCGCGAGCGGATCGCGCTGACGAAGCGGTACATGAACTGCTCGGCGGAGAGGTAGAGCACCTTCTTGGAGGGCCGGACTTCGCGGATGCGCCAGGCGATGGCGTGCATCAGATGGGTCTTGCCGAGCCCCACCCCGCCATGCAGGAAGACCGGATTGTAGGAGATCGTCTCGCCCTCCGCGACCCGACGGGCGGCGGCGTGGGCGAGTTCGTTGGGCTTGCCGACCACGAAGCTGCCGAAGGTGAAGCGGGGGTCGAGCGGGGCCGAGCGGTCCTCCTCGGCATGCGGCGGCGCGGCGGGCGCGGGCTCGGCGGGTCGCAAGACCTGCTCGGCGCCCGGCGCGGTGGAGCAACCGGCATCCGGAGCGGCCCCGGTCTCTCTCGCGGTCACGACGACGCGGTCGACCGCCATGCGCGCGGCGCGCATCACAGCGAGGATGTCTTCGGCGTAAGTGCGCTCGACATAATCGGCGATGAAGCCGGTCGGCGCGGCGAAGCGCCCGATTCGGTTGTCAAGCGAGACGAGCGCCAGCGGCGCGATCCAGCGGGCGTGCGCCGCCGTGCCGAGCGCGCCTTTCAGAACTTCGGCCACCGCGCTCCATTGCTGGACCGCGGCTGCCGGCATCTCGCTCCCATCCGTAGATCGCGCTTGCAGCACCGTCGCTCCCGTCGCCGCCGCGGACCTCTGGTCGGACCCTGCGGCAGTCGTTGAAATTTTGCACCCGGCGAAATCGGACCGCCGGCACGCCGCACGACGATCACGTGGCTCTGTCGCCCCGCGCTCGACTCGCAAATGAAGAGTAGACACACCCTACAGTGGGCGGCAAGTAAAACAAATGCGCCGCAAATTGATTTTGCGACGCACCAACTTCTTCCGCAGACATTCCGAAGTTTATGTCTTTCGAGATTGACATTCTTCTCGTTGGAGAAGCGCAATCTATTCAGCGGCGCGCACTAAACACGCCTACCTTACCCTTCGACATATAGCGTTCTGGTTACCGCAGGGCCAAGCGAAAGACAACCGGACGAAAGAGCGAACATAACGCTTTGTTGACGGAATCGCGACGTGCCGTGACGCCCGCCGTCGGCGCGTCACGCCGTCTGCATGCCCTTCACGCGCTGCGCGAGCCTCGAGACCTTGCGGCTCGCGGTGTTCGCGTGCAGCACGCCCTTGGACGCGCCGCGCATGATCTCCGGCTGTGCCGCCCGCAGCGCCTCGCGCGCCGCCGCGATGTCGCCCCCGCGAATCGCTTCTTCGACCTTGCGGATGAAGGTGCGGATGCGGGACTTGCGCGCCATGTTGACTTCGGTGCGCTTGGCGATCTGGCGGATGCGTTTGCGAGCGGACGGCGTGTTGGCCATGAGAATCCCGTGAAGCGTCGATTGCTGAGATGAGCGGCGCTTCTACACGCGCGCCGGCGCCGATGTCAACGCGCCGCTCAGCGGTCCTTGAACTGCGCTTCGCGCTTGTCCACGAAGGCCTCCATCCCCTCCTTCTGGTCCTCGGTGGCGAACAGCGCGTGGAAGATGCGCCGCTCGAATCGCACGCCCTCCGCCAGCGTCGTCTCATAGGCGCGATCGACCGATTCCTTGGTCGCCATCACCGCCAGCGCCGATTTCTCGGCGATCTTCGCCGCGACGGCGATCGCCTCGTCGAGCAGTTCGTCCGCAGGCAGCACCCGGCTGACCAGGCCCGACCGCTCGGCCTCCGACGCGTCCATAAAGCGACCGGTCAGGCACATCTCCATCGCCTTCGACTTGCCGACGAAGCGCGCCAGCCGCTGCGTGCCGCCCGCGCCGGGAATGACGCCGAGATTGATCTCGGGCTGGCCGAACTTCGCGGTGTCCGAGCACAGGATGAAGTCGCACATCATCGCCAGCTCGCAGCCCCCGCCGAGCGCATAGCCCGACACCGCGGCGATGATCGGCTTGCGCATCCGCGCCGCAGCCTCCCAGTTCGCCGTGATGAAATCCTCGCGATAGACGTCGACGAAGCTCTTGTCCTTCATCTCGCGGATGTCGGCGCCCGCGGCGAAGGCCTTTTCCGACCCGGTCAGCACCACCGCGCCGACCGCGTCGTCATGGTCGAACTTGCGCAGCGCGTCGGCGAGCTCGTCCATCAGCTGGCGGCTCAGCGCGTTCAGCGCCTCGGGGCGGTTCAACCGCACGAGGCCGACATGGTCGCGCGTCTCCACGATGATGGTCTGATAGGCCATGATGCTCCCCTCGGCCGTTCGCGGCGCGCGCCGCACTATCGCAGGGCGGTCCTTGCGATCAAGCGCGCGATGCGCGGGGAGACCGGTCCTGGCTCATCGCTGGCAGCGCCCGCAATAGAAGCTCGACCGCCCCGACTGCACGATGCGCCCAACCTCGCCCGCGCAGCCCGGCGTCGGGCAGGGCGCGCCGGCGCGCCCGTAGACCCTGAACTCGTGCTGGAAATAGCCGAGCTCGCCATCGGCCCGGCGATAGTCGCGCAGCGACGAGCCGCCCGCCGCGATCGCCGCCTCCAGCGTCTCGCGAATCGCCTGCGCGAGCCGCGCCACCCGCGCCGGGCCGATCCCGTCGGCGATCCGCCGCGGCGAGATCCCCGCGCGGTGCAAAGCCTCGCAGACATAGATGTTGCCCAGGCCCGCGACCGTGCGCTGGTCGAGCAGCGCCGCCTTGATCGGCGTTCGCCGACCCGCCAGCGCCGCGCCGAGCGCCTGCGCATGGAAGTCAGGCCCCAGCGGCTCCGGGCCGAGCCCGGCGAGCCAGCGATGCGCCGCGAGATCGGCGGTCGGCCAGAGGTCCATCGCGCCGAACCGGCGCGCGTCGTTGAAGGTCACGCGCGCGCCGTCGTCGGTCTCGAAAACCACATGGTCATGCGCGCCGACGGCGCCGGCGTTGTGCGCGAACGCCCCCAGCGCCGCGCCGCCGATGAGCAGCCGCCCCGACATCCCCAGATGCGCGATCAGCGTCTCGGGCGCCGGCGCCGGCCCGTCGAGATCGAGCAGCAGGTATTTCGAGCGCCGTCGCAGCGCGGACACCCGCCGCCCGGTCAGCCGCTCGGCGAAGCGGTCGGGCAGCGGCCAGCGCAGGTCCGGGCGGCGCTGGATCACGCGGCTCAGCACCCGCCCCTCCAGCACCGGAACGAGGCCGCGCCGCACGGTCTCGACTTCGGGAAGCTCGGGCATCTAGACGCCCCGCCCCGCGCTGCGGTCCGCCGTCCCGGTCTCCATCGTCGCACCCTTCGCTTCCCATGCGCTCTCGCGCCTGCGGAAGATGGCGCAGGGCCGCGACGCGCGCTAGGTTGCGCGCCATGACAGACCAGACCAAGCCCGGCGTGGGGCGAACCACGCATTTCGGTTACGAGGACGTGCCCGAGCAGGAGAAGGCCGGGCGCGTCCACGGCGTGTTTTCATCGGTCGCGGCGCGCTACGACCTGATGAACGACCTGATGTCGGCGCGCATCCATCGGGTGTGGAAGGAGCAGGCGATCGACCGGCTCAAGCCGCGCCCGGGGATGCGCCTGCTCGACGTCGCCGGCGGCACGGGCGACATCTCGTTCCGCTTCCTGCGGCGCATCAAGGGCGAGGGCGACGCCGTCGTGCTCGACATGACCGAGGCGATGCTGGTCGAAGGGCGCCGCCGCGCCGAGAAAGACCGCATCGACGGCGTCGAATGGGTCTGCGGCGACGCGATGAAGCTGCCCTTCCCCGATGCGAGCTTCGACGCCTACACCATCGCCTTCGGGATCCGGAACGTCACCCGCATCGAGGACGCGCTGGCCGAGGCGCATCGCGTTCTGAAGCCCGGCGGCCGCTTCGTCTGCCTCGAGTTCAGCCAGGTGACCGTTCCCCCGCTCCAGAAGCTCTACGACCTCTATTCCTTCAACGTGATCCCGCGGATCGGCCAGGCGGTGACCGGCGACCGGGCGAGCTATCAGTATCTGGTCGAATCGATCCGCAAGTTTCCCGATCAGGAGACCTTCCTGCAGATGATCCGCGACGCGGGCTTCGCGCGGGCGAGCTATCACAACCTCACGCTCGGGGTGGCGGCGCTGCATTGCGGATGGCGGATCTGAGGCCATGTTCCGGCTCTTCGCCAATCTCTGGCGCCTCGCCCGCGTCGGCGCGACCTTCGCGCGCACAGGCGCGCTGAGCCGGATCTTCGAGGAGTTCGACCCCCCACCCTACGCCCGGACCGTCCTTTGGATCATCACTCTGCCGATGGGGCCGTTCGGGCTGAAGGGCGACGCCTCGCTGCCGCCCGTCCCCCGCGCGATCAACGCGCTCGGCCCCGCTTACATCAAGTTCGGCCAGATCCTCAGCACGCGGCCCGACATCGTCGGGGCCGACCTCGCCCGACAGCTGCGCCTGTTGCAGGATGCGCTGCCGCCCTTTCCGGTCGCCGAGGCGCGCGCCATCGTCGAGGCCGAGCTGGGCAAGCCGGTCGATCTGGTGTTCTCGCAATTCGACCCGCCCATCGCCGCCGCCTCCATCGCGCAGGTCCACGCCGCGATCACCCGCGACACCGGGCGGAAAGTCGCGGTCAAGGTGCTGCGGCCCAATGTCGAGCGGCAATTCCGCGCCGACATCAAGGCCTTCTACTTCATCGCCCGCACGCTGGAATGGCTGATCCCCTCCACCCGCCGCCTGCGCCCTACGGCGGTCGTGGCGCATTTCGACAGCGTCGTCTCGGCGGAGATGGATTTGCGGCTGGAAGCGTCCTCCGCCGCCGAATACCGCGAGAACACCAAGGACGACCCGCTGTTCAAAGTGCCCGCGATCTTCTGGGAGATGTCGGCGCGGCGCGTGATGACGCTCGAATGGGTCGACGGCGCGCCGCTCGGCGACAACGACGCGCTGCACGCGATGGGTGTGAACCTGCCGGATCTCGCCGTCCGCGTGTGCCAAGCCTTCCTTCGGCATGCGCTGATCGACGGGTTTTTTCACGCCGACATGCATCAGGGCAATCTGAAGGTGCGCGCCGACGGGGCGGTGCTCGCGCTCGATTTCGGGGTGATGGGGCGGCTCGACGCGCTGACGCGGCGCTACTACGCCGAAATCCTCTACGGTTTCGCCAAGCGCGACTATCGCCGCGTGGCGGAAGTGCATTTCGAGGCGGGTTACGTTCCCGCCGACCGCGACATCGACGCCTTCGCCCAGGCGCTGCGCTCGATCGGCGAACCGATCTTCGGCATGGACGTCAGCCGCATCTCGATGGCGCGGCTGCTCGCGCATCTGTTCGAGACCACCGAGCGCTTCGGCATGCGCACCCGCACCGAATTGTTGCTTTTGCAGCGCAGCATGGTGGTGGTGGAGGGGGTCGCGCGCAGTCTCGATCCGCAATGCAACATGTGGAACGTGATCCGCCCGGTCGCCGAAGTGTGGATGAAGGACAATCTCGGCCCCAAGGCCGCGCTGCGCGATCTGCGCACGGCCGCCGTCACCATCGCGCGCTATGTGCCGCGCCTGCCGGGCATCGCCGAGCAGTTCGTCATAGCCGCCCAGCGCGAACCGGGGCCGCCGCCTCAACCCGCGCCCGCAGGCGGCGGGATCGCGGCGGGGCTCGTCGGCGGGCTGCTCGGCGGGCTTCTGGGGGGCGCAGGGGTCGCCGGGGCGATCTGGGCATTTTACACTCTGAATTGATGCTTCCTTGAATTCCCCGCCCGCGCGGGTCTAAAAGCGCGGATGGGGTGGGGAGCGATATGAGCGGCAGGTCCATTCTCCTGTGCATCGGCGGCGGGATCGCCGCCTACAAATGTCTCGAGCTGATCCGCCTGATCCGCGGTCGAGGGTGGGGCGTGCGCGTCGCCATGACGCGCGCCGCCGAGGAATTCGTCACGCCGCTCTCGGTCGGCGCGTTGGCCGGGTCGAAGCCCTTCCGCGCACTGTTCGACCTGACGGACGAGGCGGAGATGGGGCATATCCAGCTCTCCCGCGCCGCCGATATCGTCGTGGTCGCGCCCTGCACCGCCGATCTGATGGCGAAGATGGCCGGCGGCCACGCCGACGACCTCGTCTCCACGCTTCTCATGGCGACCGACAAGCCCGTCCTGATCGCGCCGGCGATGAACGTGCGGATGTGGGAGCATCCGGCGACCCGCCGCAACCTCGCGACGTTGAAGGCCGACGGCGTCCATGTCGTCGGGCCGGAGATCGGCGACATGGCCTGCGGCGAGACCGGGCCGGGCCGCATGGCCGAGCCCGCCGACATCCTGCGCGCCGTCGCCGCCCTGCTCGACCAGCCGCCGCAGGGGCCGCTCTCGGGGCGCCGCCTGCTCGTCACCTCAGGCCCGACGCATGAGCCGGTCGACCCGGTGCGCTATCTCGCCAACCGCTCCTCGGGCAAGCAGGGCCACGCCATCGCCGCGGCGCTCGCCGAACTCGGCGGCGCAGTCACGCTCGTCAGCGGCCCGGTCGCCGAGCCCGACCCAGCCGGCGTGTCCGTCCGCCGCGTCGAGACCGCCCGCCAGATGCGCGACGCGGTCGAGGCGGCGCTGCCTGTCGATGCGGCGGTGTTCGCCGCCGCCGTCGCCGACTGGCGCCCCGCCGAAGCGGCGGCGCTCAAGATGAAGAAGGACGGCTCGGGCCGGTCGCCGCCGCTGGCGCTGACGGAGAACCCCGACATCCTGCGGGAGGTGGCGCATCTGCCGCCGGGCCGTCGCCCCGCCCTCGTCGTGGGCTTCGCCGCCGAAACGCATGACGTGGAGGCCCACGCCACCGCCAAGCGCGCCCGCAAGGGCTGCGACTGGATCGTCGCCAACGACGTGTCGGAAGCCTCGGGCGTGATGGGCGGCGACGAGAACGCCGCGATCCTCATCACCGCCGACGGGGCGGAGGAATGGCCGCGCCTCTCCAAGGCCGAGACCGCCGGCCGCCTCGCCGCCCGCATCGCCGACCACCTCGCGCGGGAGACCGCGACATGTTGAGCCCCGCTATCCCCCTCCCCGTCGCGCGGCTGCCCCATGCCGACCCGGCCCTGCCGCTGCCGGCCTACGAAACGCCGGGGGCGGCGGGGATGGATTTGCGCGCCTGCCTGCCGCCCGAGGCGCGCGCGGCGGGGCTCGTCCTCGCCCCCGGCGCCCGCGCCGCGATCCCGACCGGGCTCGTCGTCGCCGCCCCGGAGGGAACCGAAATCCAGATCCGTCCGCGCTCGGGGCTCGCCTTGCGCACGGGCGTCACAGTGGCCAACGCCCCAGGCACGGTGGACGCCGATTACCGCGGCGAGGTCATGGTCCTCCTCGTCAATCTGGGCGACCAGCCCTTCACGGTCGAGCATGGCGCGCGCATCGCGCAGGCCGTGCTCGCCCCCGTTCTCCGCGCCGCGCTCGTCGAGTCGGCGCCCGGCGATCCGGCGCTCGGCCCCACGCTCCGGGGCGCGGGCGGCTTCGGATCGACGGGCGTCTGAGGCGGCGCCAGGAAGAAGGAACACGCGACGTGCTGCACTGCTCCCGCAAGACCCGTCTCGCCCTCGAGGCCGTGCTCGACATCGCCTACAACGCGCGCCCCGATCCGGTGCAGTCGCGCGACGTGACCGCCCGGCTCGGCATCCCGCAGCGCTATCTCGAACAGGTGATGCAGCATCTGGTGCGGGTGGGGGTGCTCAAGGGCGTGCGCGGCCCGCGCGGAGGCTACACGCTGGCGCGCGAGCGCCGGCGCGTCACGGTCGGCGAGGTGATCCGCGCCGTGGACGAACTCGAGCGCGCCGAGGAGGAGCATGAGGAGCCGACCTCCGATCTCGGCCTGCGCGTCGCCCGTCCGCTCTGGATCGAGGCGCAGAACGCCGCGCTGGAGCGGCTCGACGCGCTCACCATGGAGGAACTCTGCCAGCGCGCCGCCGAGATGGGCGTGCCGCGGGCGGGCCAGCCCGTCGCCGACTTCACGATCTGACGCCGCAAAACCGGCGCACCGAGAAACCATAGGGGAAACGCAGCATGTCCGCCGTCACGCCGCCGCGAGGGCGCATCTACGACGACATCACCCAGACCATCGGCGCGACGCCCCTCGTGCGTGCCGCGCGTCTCGCGGCGGACGCCGGCGTCGAGGCCGAGATCCTGCTGAAACTCGAATTCTTCAACCCGCTCGCCAGCGTCAAGGACCGCATCGGCGTCGCGATGATCGACGCGCTGGAGCGGGAAGGCCGCCTCGCCCCCGGCGGGACGCTGGTCGAGCCGACCTCGGGCAACACGGGGATCGGCCTCGCCTTCGCCGCCGCCGCGCGCGGCTACGAGCTGATCCTGTGCATGCCCGAGACGATGTCGGTCGAGCGGCGGAAGATGCTGGCGCTGCTCGGCGCGCGCATTGAGCTGACGCCGGGCGAAAAGGGCATGAATGGCGCCATCGCCCGCGCGGAGGAGCTGGCCGCGGAAATCCACGGCGCGATCATCCCGCAGCAATTCGAAAACCCCGCCAACCCCGCGATCCATGAGGCGACCACGGCGGACGAAATCTGGATGGACGCCGGCGGGCGCGTCGACGCCTTCGTGTCGGGCGTCGGCACCGGCGGCACGATCACCGGGGTCGGACGGGCGCTCAAGCGCCTCGACTCCGGCGTCCGCATCGTGGCCGTCGAGCCGGAAGACAGCCCGGTGCTGTCCGGCGGCGCTGCCGGGCCGCACAAGATTCAGGGGATCGGGGCGGGTTTCGTCCCGGCGATCCTCGACCGGTCGGTGATCGACGAAGTGCTGACCATCGGCAACGAGACAGCCTTCGAGACCGCGCGCCGGCTCGCCGCGCTCGAAGGCGTCCCCGGCGGCATCTCCTCCGGCGCCGCGGTGGCCGCGGCGCTGGAGCTGGCGCAGCGCCCGGAGATGGCGGGCAAGCGGATCGTCGCGATCCTGCCCAGCTTCGCCGAACGCTACCTGTCGACCGCGTTGTTCGACGGTCTCTGACGCCGCCCTAGGGCTTCGGCGCGCCGTGTCCATGCGCGCCGTGTCCATGCGC
>NZ_DAIQNN010000055.1:18071-22927 GCF_036788415.1 Rubrimonas sp.
TGACGCCGCCCTAGGGCTTCGGCGCGCCGTGTCCATGCGCGCCGTGTCCATGCGCCTCGCCCTCCATCGGACGGGCGAGGCTGCGCACCGGCGCTTCGAGCGCCAACTCGCCGGCCTTCTCGAAGACGAGCGTCAGCGGGACCGACTCGCCTTCGAGCAGCTGACCGGTCAGCCCCATCAGCATCACATGCAGCCCCCCGGGAGCGAGGGTCACCGTCTCGCCGGCCGGCAACGGGATGCCGCCCTCGACTTCGCGCATCCGCGCGACCCCGTCGGCGTCGAGAATGTGGGTGTGCAGCTCGACCCGGCGCGCGACGTCGCTGCGCGCGGCGACCAGCCGGTCGTCTTCAGAACCGGCGTTGCGCACCGCCATATAGGCGGCGGAGGCGCCGGCGCCCGGAGGGGTCGCGCGGGCGAAGGGATCGGCGACCGAGATGTCTCCGGCGAGAGCGGGGCCTGCGAGACAGGCTGCGGCGAGAGCCGCGCCGAGAAAGCGCTTCATGAGCGTGCCTTTCGAAATGTTGGACTGCGTGGGGCCGTGGCGGCCTTCAGGCCGCAGGCGCCCGTGGCGGGGCGCGGGCGCGGCGCAAGCGGCGGGCGCGCTGGGCGATCTCGACGGAAACAGCGGGCCGCAGCGCCGCCATGCGCCGCGTCGCGCGCCGCGGCGACGAAGGCTCCGGCGGCGGCGCCGCCGCGCAGAGCATGCAGCGCTCGCAGGCGGCGGTTTCATCCCCGAGCGGCGCGCCCGTCGCTGGATCGACTAGGAGGACGCGGACGCCGTCGCGCGCGCAGATTTCGACCGGGAGGCCGACCGCCGCGCGCAAGGGCGCCGACACGCTCGCGAGCGCGAGGATCAGGACGAGCGCAAGCTGCGGGGCGCGGCGGAACGATGGCGTCATCCCCCGCAGTCCAGCACGGGCGACGGATGCGGGCAACGCCGCGCGCGGCGTTGCGTCAGCCCGTCGCGGAGAGCGTTCAGCTCGCGGCGGCGATCTTCTGCAGCTCGCGCTTGACGTCGAGCGCGCGCGGGCTGAGCTCCTCGTCGCGGGCCTTGAGCAGGAAAGCGTCGAGGCCGCCGCGGTGGTCGACCGTGCGCAGCGCCGCGGCGGCGATGCGGAAGCGGAAGGTCTTGCCGAGCGCCTCGGACTGCAGCGACACCGCGTTCAGGTTCGGCAGATAGCGCCGGCGGGACTTGATGTTGGAGTGGCTGACGCGGTTGCCGGTCAGCACGCCCTTACCGGACAGTTCGCAACGACGGGACATGCGGTCACCTCGACAGTGTCTCTCGGGCGCCGCGCCCGGATCGACGGTCGGGCGGCGCGGAAATTCGGGAAGCCGGTCTATAGGCGCGGCGATCAGAGGCGTCAACCCGGCCCGCGCCCGTCTCACGGCGTTTGAACGCGCACGCTCGCCGGGTTAACAAGAGGGCGCGCCGACCGCGCCATCCTCGGGAGTTTCTCGATGCGCCGACTGTGCCTGCTTCTGCTCGCAAGCTGCGCTCTGCAAGGCTGCATCGCCTACACCGTCGCCTCGACGGCGGTCTCGGTGACGGCGACGGCGGTCGACGCCACCGCCGACGTGGTGGGCGGCGCCGTCGATCTGGTCATCCCCGACGACGACTGAGCCCGCGATCAGGCTTTCGGCCACTCGCCCCACGGAAACGGCTTGTCCTCGGTCTGCGCCGACTGGAAGCGCGCGACCTGCGCCATCCACGCCCCCAGGCTCGCCCCGAAGGCGCGCAACTGAGCGTTGGGCGTCCGGTAGAGCATCAGCCAGAGGAACTGAACCACCGCCAGGAGCGTGAGCAGCGTCTCGGCCACGGCGAACATCACGATGAAGGCGAGCGAGAAAAGACCGCGCGCCCATGGGCGCGGCGCGGCGGCGGCTTCGGGCGCGTGGGGGATTTCGGTCGACGACATGGGTTTCTCCTCGATCTGTCGAGCGAGAAGTGGGAACGCCCGGCGCCGCGCGCAAGCCGGCTCCGGTTACTCGAGCCGCGCCGCGCCGAGCCGCGGGATTTCGGGCTCGACCCGCGCACCCGGCGCCGCCCCCTGCCCTGCGACCTGCCCCTGAGCGGGCCGACGGAACACCATGAGCGCCTGATGGGTCTCGGTCGCGCGGCCGAACAAGCCCGACTTGACCTCCATCGGCGCAAGGTCGCAGCGCAGATACTCCCAGCCCGCCTGCGCCTGCTCGGCCATGACCGCCTCGAACGCCATGGCCAGCGCCTCGGCGGGGGTCTTCGCGCCGCGCATCTTCTTCGCCCGGCGCGGCGCCGGGACCACCTTGTAGACGAAGGCCATCGCGCCGCTCCTCACTCGATCCCGAGCTTGCTCTTGACCAGCGCCTGCACGGTCTGCGGGTTCGCCTTGCCGCCGGTCTGCTTCATCACCTGGCCCACGAACCAGCCGGAGAGCGTCGGCTTGGCCTGCGCCTGCGCGACCTTGTCGGGATTGGCCGCGATCACCGCATCGACCGCCGCCTCGATGGCGCCCGTGTCGGTGACCTGCTTCATGCCGCGCGCGGCGACGATCTCCGCCGGGTCGCCGCCCTCGGACCAGACGATGTCGAACAGGTCCTTGGCGATCTTTCCCGAGATGTCGCCCGAAGCGATCAGGTCGAGGATCGCGCCGAGCTGCGCCGCCGAGACCGGGCTGTCGCCGAAATCGCCGCCCTCGCGGTTGAGCCGTCCGAACAGCTCGTTGATCACCCAGTTCGCCGCCTGCTTGCCGTCGCGCCCCTGCGCCACCGCCTCGAAGAAATCGGCGCTGGCCCGCTCGGCGGTCAGCACCGAGGCGTCGTATTCGGTGACCGCGTAGTCGCGGACGAAGCGCGCCTTCTTGTCGTCGGGCAGTTCGGGAAGGCCCGCCGCGATGGCGTCGACCCATGCCTGATCGAGTTCGAGCGGCAGCAGATCGGGATCGGGGAAGTATCTGTAATCATGCGCTTCCTCCTTGGAGCGCATCGACCGCGTCTCGCCCTTGCCCGGGTCGTAGAGCCGCGTCTCCTGATCGATTTTCCCGCCGTCTTCGAGGATCGCGATCTGGCGGCGCGCCTCGTAGTCGATGGCCTGCGTGATGAAGCGCATCGAGTTCATGTTCTTGATCTCGCAGCGCGTGCCGAGTTCGGTCGCCCCCTTGGGCCGCACCGACACGTTGACGTCGGCGCGCAAGCTGCCTTCCTGCATGTTGCCGTCGCAGGCGCCGAGATAGCGCAGGATCTGGCGCAGCTTGCGCACGAACTCCGCCGCCTCCTCGGGGCCGCGGATGTCGGGGCGGCTGACGATCTCCATCAGCGCCGTCCCCGAGCGGTTGAGATCGACGAAGGAGGCGGAGGGGTCGAGGTCGTGGATCGACTTGCCGGCGTCCTGTTCGAGGTGGATGCGCTCGATCCGCACCCGCCGCGCGACACCCGGCCCCATGTCGACCAGAACCTCGCCCTCGCCGACGATGGGGTGCTTGTACTGGCTGATCTGATAGCCCTGCGGCAGATCGGGATAGAAATAGTTCTTGCGGTCGAACACCGAGCGCAGGTGGATCTGCGCCTTCAGCCCCAGCCCCGCGCGCACCGCCTGCTCGACGCAGAACTCGTTGATCACCGGCAGCATGCCCGGCATCGCCGCGTCGACGAGGCTGACGTTGGAGTTGGGCGCGGCGCCGAATTCGGTCGAAGCGCCGGAGAAGAGCTTGGACTTCGACAGCACCTGCGCGTGGACTTCCATGCCGATCACCATCTCCCAGTCGCCCGTCGCGCCGGAGAGGGTTTTCGGCTCGGGTTCGGAATAGGCGAGTGCGGTCATGGCGCGCGGTCTCCGGGAGCTGTCGGGCATGGTTCTAGGCGGCCCCCGCGCCCGGCGCAACGCATCGCGAGGCGCGCGCGCTACCCCTCGGCGAGCGCCGCCAGCAGCGCCTTGAGGTCCACCACCTCGCGCCGGTCCATCGAGACGTAGACGAAGCCCATATTCGCCCGCTCGCGCACCATCGCGCCGGGAAAGGGCAGATGCGACAGTTCGCGCGAGCCGAAGCCCGGAGAGGCCGTCGCCACCTGCCATTCGGTCGTCAGCTTCACGTCCACCAGCTTGAGCGACGGCCCGCCCTGCCCGTCCGCGATCTCGAAGGGGATGCGGGCGAGGCGGAGGAACGCCGTCTTGTCGGCGGCGGCGGCGAAGCCGTCGATGAACTGGGCGGCCAGCGTCTGCAAGTCCTCCGCCGCGCCGTCCGCATGGGGGTGGCTGTGGAGATGGTCGGCGCTCGCGAAGTTGTGGTCGTGCGCGTGGTGGTGGGCGTGGTCATGCGGCATGGCTCAGCGCCCCTTCGCCGGGGTGGACCAGCGGCGCCCGTCGCGGGCGGCGTCGTAGTCGCCCATCGGCCAGCTCACCGGCTTGTCGATGTGCGGCTTGTGCGCGCCGAGCACGCCATGGGCGACCATCGAGCCCAGCACGTCCACGATCACCCGCGTGCCCATCAGCGCGGTGATCTCGGACTGGTCGTAGGGCGGCGAAACCTCGACCAGCTCCATCCCGCACAGCCCCTCTGCGGCGACCTTGGAGGCGAGCGCCAGCGCCTCGCGCGGCAGAAAGCCGCCGGGCTCGGGCCAGCCGGTGCCGGGCACGAAGCCGCAGTCGATGCTGTCGATGTCGAAGGACATGTAGACCATGTCCACCCCGTCCCACGCCATCTCGAGCGCCATCTCGGCGGTCTTGTCGATGCCCATCTTCTCCATGTCGGACATGGTGATGATGTTGGTCTGCCGCTCGCGCGCGACCTTCACCGCCTCGCGCGGGACCTGCCAGCCGCCGATGCCGACCTGCACGAGGTTCTTCGCCGGCACGTTGGGCAGGTTGGTCGAGTGGAACC
>NZ_DAIQNN010000056.1:0-21417 GCF_036788415.1 Rubrimonas sp.
ACTCCGCCGCCACCTTCCCCCGCGCCTCCCCGATCAGCCGCAGCACCTTGCGCGCGGCATCCGGAATGTTCGTCCCCGGCCCGAAGATCGCCTTGACGCCCGCCGCAGTCAGGAACTCGTAATCCTGATGGGGGATCACGCCGCCGCAGATCACGAGGATGTCCGACGCCCCTTGCGCGCGCAACGCCTCGATGAGCTTCGGGGCCAGCGTGCGGTGGCCGGCGGCCTGGGAGGAGACGCCGATCACGTGGACGTCGTTGTCGATGGCGTCCTGCGCGGCTTCCTCGGGGGTCTGGAAGAGCGGGCCCACGTCGACGTCGAAGCCGATGTCGGCGAAGGCGGTGGCGATGACCTTGGCGCCGCGGTCGTGCCCGTCCTGCCCCATCTTCACCACCAGCATGCGGGGGCGGCGGCCCTCGATCTCGGCGAAGGCCTCGACGTCCTTCTGGATCGCGGCGAAACCGTCGTCGCCGTCGAAGGCCGCGCCGTAGACGCCGGCGAGCGTGCGGACTTCGGCGCGGTGGCGGCCGAAGGCGGTCTCCATCGCGTCGGAGATCTCGCCGACCGAGGCGCGGGCGCGGGCGCAGTCGACGGCCAGAGCGAGGAGATTGCCCTGGCCGGATTTGGCGGAGGCCTCGAGGGCGGCGAGGGCGGCCTTGCAGGCGGCCTCGTCGCGGGTCGCGCGGATGCGCTCGAGGCGGGCGATCTGGCTCTCGCGGACCTGATCGTTGTCGATGCTGCGGATGTCGAGCGGGTCCTCCTTGGCGAGGCGGTACTTGTTGACGCCGACGATCACCTCCTCGCCCCGGTCGATGGCGGCCTGCCGGCGGGCGGCGCTCTCCTCGATGCGCAGCTTGGGCATGCCGGAGGCGACGGCCTTGGTCATGCCGCCGAGCGATTCGACCTCCTCGATGAGGGTCCAGGCGGCCTCGGCCATGTCGGCGGTGAGTTTCTCGACATAGTAGGAGCCGGCGAGGGGGTCGATGACCTTGGTGACGCCGGTCTCCTCCTGAAGGATGAGCTGGGTGTTGCGGGCGATGCGGGCGGAGAACTCGGTCGGCAGCGCGATGGCCTCGTCGAAGGAGTTGGTGTGGAGGCTCTGCGTGCCGCCGAGGACGGCGGACATCGCCTCATAGGCCGTGCGCATGATGTTGTTGTAGGGGTCCTGCTCCTGCAGGGAGACGCCGGAGGTCTGGCAATGGGTGCGCAGCATCAGCGATTCGGGCTTCTTCGCGCCGAATTCGGACATGATGCGGTGCCAGAGCAGGCGGGCGGCGCGGAGCTTGGCCACTTCGGCGAAGAAGTTCATGCCGATGGCGAAGAAGAATGACAGGCGGCCGGCGAAGGCGTCGACGTCCATGCCGCGGGCGATGGCGGTGCGGACGTATTCGCGCCCGTCGGCCAGGGTGAAGGCGAGCTCCTGCACGAGGTTCGCGCCGGCCTCCTGCATGTGGTAGCCGGAAATCGAGATCGAGTTGAAGCGCGGCATCTCGGCGGCGGTGTATTCGATGATGTCGGCGACGATCCGCATCGAGGGCTCGGGCGGGTAGATGTAGGTGTTGCGGACCATGAACTCCTTGAGGATGTCGTTCTGGATGGTGCCGCTGAGGAGCTTGCGGGGGACGCCCTGTTCTTCGCCCGCCACGATGAAGGAGGCGAGGACGGGGATGACGGCGCCGTTCATCGTCATGGAGACGGAGATTTTCTCGAGCGGGATGCCGTCGAAGAGGATCTTCATGTCCTCGACGCTGTCGATGGCGACGCCCGCCTTGCCGACGTCGCCGACGACGCGGGGGTGGTCGCTGTCGTAGCCGCGATGGGTGGCGAGGTCGAAGGCGACGGAGACGCCCTGTTGGCCGGCGGCGAGGTTCTTGCGGTAGAAGGCGTTGGATTCCTCGGCGGTGGAGAAGCCGGCGTATTGGCGGATCGTCCAGGGGCGGCCTGCGTACATCGTGGCGCGGGGGCCGCGGGTGAAAGGCGGCAGACCCGGCAGCGAGCCGATATGGGCGAGGCCGGCGGTGTCGGCTTCGGTGTAGAGGGGCTTGACCGGGATGCCCTCGAGCGTCGTCCAGGTGAGGTCGTCGGGCGTGCGGCCGCGGAGTTCCTTGGCGGCGAGGGCGGACCAGGCGGCGAGGTCGGGCGTGTCGGTCATCTCGGTCTCCTTGCGGCGGCGGCGCGCGGGGCCCATCTGCGGTTCGGGCCAGTATAGACGCAGGCGCGGGGGCGGCGGTATGCTACCATCGCGATAGAGGGGGGTTGGGTCATGTCCGAGACGCCGACGTCGCCGAGGCCCGTTCCTCCGCGTCCGACCCCGCAACCGGGATACTGACGCTAGGACAGCCGAGCCGGGCCCGCGCCGTTCTTGCGAGATCGGCGGCGTAAATTTTCATACCGATGAAATGCTCATACATCAGCTTTCGCCGCTCGACCGAAACAGATGCGTATTCGGGCGATCTGAGATCTTCCGCAAAGCATCGCACACAGTCGAGCTGAGCGTAATAGGACACCACAGGATCGATCGCGTCCTCGGGTAGGAGAGTCAGATCGGCCAGCATCGCGTGATATACGCGCGCATTCAGCGCGTCACGCGGGACGAACGGCGTATAGCTCGGATCGGCGTCGATGGCCTTGGCCATGACGTCGAAATGACGGTGAAGATCGACCTCCTCGTAGCGGGAGAGGTGACTGGCGATCTCGGCGCTCAGGGCGCGGCGCATGTCGGCGGCGCGCTGCGCCTTGCGGGCTTCCTCTTTGCGCTGTTCGCGCCAGTAGGGAACGAACCAGCCGAAGGCGGTGACGAAAGCCGAGATGACGGCTGCGATGATGGCCGGCCCGATCCAAGCCTGCCATTCCCACATCGCCTCACTCGAACTCCATGATCACCGCATCCACCGCGAGGCTGTCGCCCGGCCCCGCGTTGATCTTGGCGACCACGCCCTTGCGCTCGGCGCGCAGCACGTTCTGCATCTTCATCGCTTCGACCGTGCACAGCGTCTGGCCGTCCTGCACTTCCTCGCCGACCTCCACCGCGATGGAGACGACGAGGCCGGGCATCGGGCAGAGCAGCATCTTGGAGGTGTCGGGCGGGACTTTCACCGGCATGTGGACGGCGAGTTGCGCGGTGCGGGGGGTGCGGACGGTGGCCATCAGGTCGGCGCCGCGCCAGCGGATGCGGAAGCCCTCGGTGCGGCGGTCGACCTTCAGCGTCATCGGAAGGCCGTCGACCTTCACATGGGCGAGCGTCGCGCCGGGCGTCCAGTCGGCCTCGATGTGCACGAGGCGGCCCGCGTCGAGATCGGTCTCCGGGCCCGGCGCCGGGCCGTCGAGCGCGGTGATGCGCGCGCCGCCGTTCTCGGAGCGCAGGGCGAAGGCGCGGCCCTGCAGCGTCACCACCCAGTCGGGGCTGACGAGGCGCTCGTGATTGTGCAGCGCGCCGGTCACATGGGCGTCGCGGCGCTCGAGGGTGAGCTTCATCGCGAGGCAGGCGCAGGCGATGCGGGCGAGCGCCTCGTCGGGGAGCGTCACGCCCTCGAAGCCGTCGGGGAACTCCTGCGCGATGAAGGCGGTGGAGATGGCGCCGGAGATGAAGCGCGGATTGTCCATCACGGCGGCGCAGAAGGGCAGGTTGTGGCCGATCCCCTCGACTTCGAAGCCGTCGAGCGCGTCGCGCATCACGGCGATGGCGTCGTGCCGGTCGGGCGCCCAGGAGCACAGCTTGGCGATCATCGGGTCGTAATGCATCGAGATCTCGCCGCCTTCATAGACGCCGGTGTCGTTGCGCACGGCGAGTTTCTCCTCGCGGCGCTCGGCGGGCGGGCGGTAGCGGGTGAGGCGGCCGATCGAGGGCAGGAAGTTGCGATAGGGGTCTTCAGCGTAAAGGCGGCTCTCGATGGCCCAGCCGGTCAGCTTCACGTCGGATTGCCTGAGCGCGAGCGTCTCGCCGGCGGCGACGCGGATCATCTGCTCGACGAGGTCGATGCCGGTGATCAGCTCGGTGACCGGGTGTTCGACCTGAAGACGCGTGTTCATTTCGAGGAAATAGAACTTGCGGTCGGCGTCCACGATGAATTCGACCGTGCCGGCGGAGCAGTAATCCACCGCCTTCGCCAGCGCCACGGCCTGCGCGCCCATCGCGGCGCGGGTGGCCTTGTCGAGGAAGGGCGAGGGCGCTTCCTCGATGACCTTCTGGTTGCGGCGCTGGATCGAGCATTCGCGCTCGCCGAGATGGATGCAGTTCCCGTGCTTGTCGCCGAGCACCTGGATTTCGATGTGGCGGGGCGAGGTGACGAATTTCTCGATGAAGATGCGGTCGTCGCCGAAGCTGGCGGCGGCCTCGTTCTTGGAGGACAGGAACCCCTCGCGCGTCTCGGCGTCGGTGTGGGCGATGCGCATGCCCTTGCCGCCGCCGCCGGCGCTGGCCTTGATCATCACCGGATAGCCGATCTCGTTGGCGATCTGCACGGCCTCATCCGCGTCGGCGATCAGGCCCATATAGCCGGGCACGGTGTTCACGCCGGCTTCGGCGGCGAGCTTTTTCGAGGTGATCTTGTCGCCCATCGCCTCGATGGCGCCGACCGGCGGGCCGATGAAGGCGACGCCCTCGGCGTCGAGCGCCTGCGCGAAGGCGGCGCGTTCGGAGAGGAAGCCGTAGCCGGGATGGACGGCCTGCGCGCCGCTTTCGCGGATCGCGCGCAGGATGTTGTCGATCACGATGTAGGACTGGGCGGCGGGGGGCGGGCCGACATGCACCGCCTCGTCGGCCATGCGCACATGCAGCGCGTCGCGGTCGGCGTCGGAGAAGACGGCGACGGTCTTGATGCCGAGGCGCCGGGCGGTCTTGATGACGCGGCAGGCGATCTCGCCGCGATTGGCGATCAGGATCTTCTCGAACATCCGGCGTCTCCCTGTGCGTCTTCTCGAGGTGTCGTTGCGCGGGCGCGCGCGGCCCAGAGGGTCCAGCGGCGCAATTGCGCGGGATCGGAGAGCAGCGCGTCGAGCGCGCGCGCGGCGTCGGGCGGCGGGGCCGCGCCGTCGAGGGCCGCGACGGCGGCGGTCGCGCGGACTGTCGGGCCGTCCGAGGCGATGCGCACGACGGGGGCGGCGGCGCGGGCGGCGCGCAGGCGGCGCCAGAGGTCCTGACGGAGCGCGGTGGCGAGGCGCAGGCGGGCGCGGGGCGAGAGGGCGGGCGCATCCCACTGCGCCGCGCGCGCGATCAGGGCGGTGGCGCGGCGGGGGCCGCGGGCGAGGGCTTCGGGGGCGAGCAGGCCCCCTGCCCCGGTCTCGATCCAGCGGAAGCGGCCTGCGGGGCGACCGGGCGCGGCGAGGGCGGCGCGCAGCTCGGCGAGCGTCAGGTCGGCGGGCGTCAGGGGTCCTTGCGGGCCAGCGTCATCACGGCGATTCCCATCGCCACCGAACCGCCGGTCAGGCCGAACATCACCGCCAGCAGGAACATCCCCAGCGCGCCGCTCGACCCGCTCTCGGTCAGCGTGCCGATGTTGCCCACATCCGTCCACAGGAAGCCCAGCAGCACCGCCCAACCGCAGATGATCCCGGTCAGGCAGTTGCGCGCGAGGAATTTCAGCAGCCGCCAGTCCGGCGGCTGGGGCGGCTGGCCGTTGGGATGGCCGTTCGGCGGTTGCGGTTCGCTCATGCGCGGCTCCTCGGCTCTCGCCGGAGACATAGGCCGCAGCGCGCCCGGGTCGATCTTCGGAGCGGGCCATCGCGCTCACGCCCTCGCGCTCACAGCGGCAAGTTGTCGTGCTTCTTCCACGGCCGCTCGACGCGCTTGGCGCGCAGCGCGGCGAAGGCGCGGGCGACGCGCTTGCGGGTGCCCATCGGCATGATCACCTCGTCGATGAAGCCGCGCTCGGCGGCGACGAAGGGATTGGCGAAGCGCTTCTCGTATTCCTGCGTGCGGGCGGCGATCTTCTCGGGGTCGTCGAGTTCGGAGCGGTAGAGGATCTCGGTCGCGCCCTTGGCGCCCATCACCGCGATCGAGGCGGTGGGCCAGGCGTAGTTCACGTCGGCGCGCAGATGCTTGGCCGCCATCACGACGTAAGCGCCGCCATAGGCCTTGCGGGTGATCACGGTGACTTTCGGCACCGTCGCCTCGCCATAGGCGAACAGCAGCTTCGCGCCGTGCTTGATCACCCCGCCATATTCCTGCGCCGTGCCCGGCAGGAAGCCCGGCACGTCGACGAAGGTCAGGATCGGGATGTTGAAGGCGTCGCAGAAGCGCACGAAGCGCGCGCCCTTGCGGGCGCTGTCGATGTCGAGCACGCCGGCCAGCACCATCGGCTGGTTGGCGACGACGCCGACGGTCTGCCCCTCCAGCCGCCCGAAGCCGGTGATGATGTTGCGGGCGAAATCGGGCTGGATCTCGAAGAAATCGCCCTCGTCCACGACTTTGAGCACCAGCTCCTTCATGTCGTAGGGCAGGTTGGGGTTGTCGGGGATCAGCGTGTCGAGGCTGTAGTCGAGGCGGTCGCGCGTGTCGTGGAAGGGGCGGATCGGCGGGGCTTCGCGGTTGTTGAGCGGCAGGAAGTCGACCAGCCGGCGCACTTCCGCGAGGGTCTCGACGTCGTTTTCGAACGCGCCGTCGGCGACGGAGGATTTGGAGGTGTGGGTCTTGGCGCCGCCGAGTTCTTCGGCGGTCACCACTTCGTTGGTGACGGTCTTCACCACGTCCGGGCCGGTGACGAACATGTAGGAGCTGTCGCGCACCATGAAGATGAAATCGGTCATCGCGGGCGAATAGACGGCGCCGCCGGCGCAGGGCCCCATGATCACGCTGATCTGCGGGACCACGCCCGAGCCCTCGATGTTGCGCATGAACACTTCGCCATAGGCCGCGAGGCTGTCCACGCCCTCCTGGATGCGCGCGCCGCCCGAATCGTTGAGGCCGATCACGGGGGCGCCCACCTTGATCGCCATGTCCATGATCTTGCAGATCTTGGCGGCGTGGGTCTCGGACACGGAGCCGCCGAGAACGGTGAAGTCCTGCGCGAAGACGTAGACCTGACGGCCGTTGATCGTGCCCCAGCCGGTCACGACGCCGTCGCCCGACATCTGCGTGCCCGCCATGCCGAACTCGACGCAGCGATGCGTGACGAACATGTCGTATTCTTCGAAGGACCCTTCGTCGAGCAGCACCTCGATGCGCTCGCGCGCCGTGAGCTTGCCCTTGGCGTGCTGCGCGGCGATGCGCTTCTCGCCGCCGCCGAGGCGGGCTTCGTCGCGGCGACGGGCGAGTTGTTCGAGAATGTCCTTCATGGGCGTCTCCCCGTCATTTTATTGCGCGCGCGTCCCTTGGGTGGCGCTCTTAGCGCGTTTCGCAGCGCAGCAAAACACCTAATCTTGCAGGCCGCGGCGCCGCAAGGGGTCTGGCGCGCGGGGGACAATCCGCTAGCATCCGCACCATTCGGTCTGCGCGAGGGCGGGATGGGACGGATCACGACGCATGTTCTCGACACGGCGACAGGGCGGCCCGCCGCGGGGCTCGATCTGGCGCTGTTCCGCATCGGGGCCGACGGGGCGCGGGCGGCGCTCGGCTGCGGGCGGACCAATGCGGACGGGCGGCTCGACGCGCCGATCCTCGAAGGTGCGGCGCTGGTCGCGGGGACCTATGAGTTGGAGTTCCATGCGGGGGCGTATCTGCGGGCGCAAGGAAACGCCCTGCCCGAGCCGCTGTTTCTCGACGTGATCCCGCTGCGCTTCGGCGTGTCGGACCCGGACGCGCACCACCATGTGCCGCTGCTGCTGAGCCCGTTCGGCTACTCCACCTATCGGGGGAGCTGAGATGTCGGACCCGATCCGCCTGATCCTGAACGGGGCGCCCGTGACGGTGGAAGGCGCGCGCCCGACGACGACGCTGCTCGACTGGCTGCGCGCGCGGGGCCTGTGCGGGACCAAGGAGGGCTGCGCCGAGGGCGATTGCGGGGCCTGCACGGTCGCGGTGCGGAGCCTCGAAGGCGACCGGCTGGTCACGCGGCCCGTCAATTCCTGCATCCAGCTTCTGCCGATGCTGAACGGCTGCGAATTGGTCACGGTCGAGGCGCTGGCGGGGCCGGGGGGCGCGGCGCACCCGGCGCAGGCGGCGATCGCGGAGGGGCACGGGTCGCAATGCGGGTTCTGCACGCCGGGCTTCGTCATGAGCCTGTGGTGCGCGCTGCGGACCGAAGGCGCCGCGCCGGAGAGGGCGCGGGTGGAGGAGTTGCTGGCGGGCAATCTGTGCCGCTGCACGGGCTACGGGCCGCTGATCGGGGCTTTCGCCGACGCCTTCGCGCGCGGGCCGGCGCCGTGGGAGGAGGCCGATGGGGCGGCGGCGGAGCGGCTGCGGGCGCTGATCCCGCATGCGCATCTGAGCTACGAGGCGGAGGGGAGACGGTTCTTCGCGCCGACCGACCTCGACGCCTTCGCCGATCTGGTCGCGGAGCACCCCGAGGCGACGATCCTCGGCGGGGCCACCGATGTCGGGCTGTGGGTGACGAAGGACCTGTTCGACCCCGAGACGCTGATCTGGACGGGCCGCGTCGGCGCGTTGCGCGAGATGCGGGCGGAGGGCGGCGCGCTGCGGATCGGGGCGGCGGTCACCTATGCCGAGGCGGCGCCGCGCATCGCCGCCCTCTACCCTGACATCGGCGCGCTGATCCGGCGGATCGGCGGCGCGCAGGTGCGGGCGGCGGGGACGGTGGGGGGCAATGTCGCCAACGGTTCGCCCATCGGCGACATGCCGCCGGCGCTGATCGCCGCCGGCGCGACGCTGGCGCTGCGGCGCGGGCGGGAGCGGCGCGAGATGGCGCTGGAGGAGTTCTTCCTCGACTACCGCAAGCAGGATCGCCGGCCCGGCGAATTCGTCGAGGCGCTGCTTTTGCCGATCCCCGCAGACGGGGCGCGGCTGCGCTGCTCGAAAGTCTCCAAACGCTTCGATCAGGACATCACGGCGGTGCTGGGGTGCTTCGACGTGGAGATGCGCGACGGCGTCGTGGTTTCGGCGCGGCTGGCTTATGGCGGGATGGCGGGGGTGCCGAAGCGGGCCGCCCACGCCGAGGCCGCGCTGATCGGGCGGGCGTGGACCGAGGCGACGTTGCGCGACGCGATGGAGGCGCTGGGCGCGGATTTCACGCCGCTGAGCGACATGCGGGCGAGCGCCGTCTATCGCATGCAGGTCGCGCGCAATCTGCTGCTGCGCCACTTCATCGAGACGACGCAGCCGGGGACGCCGACCCGGCTGGAGCGTCGCGATGCGCTGACCTCGGCGGCCTGAGATGGGGGGCTGAGATGGACGGCGGACCTTCCGACCTTTCCCCCACGATCCGCGACGGCGCGGGCGTCGCCCGCCGGCATGACAGCGCGGACCTGCATGTGACGGGCGCGGCGCGCTACGCCGACGATGTGGCGGCCCCCGCCGGGCTGCTGCACGCGCAGTTCGCGCTGTCGCCGATTGCGAAGGGGCGCGCCCTGTCGGTCGATCTGGGGCCGGTGCGCGCGGCGGAAGGCGTCGTCGCGGCGCTGACCGCCGACGACATCCCCGGCGACAACCAGGTCGGGCCGGTCGCCCATGACGAGCCGATGCTGGCGCTGTCGGGGTCGGGCGGCGACGTCCATTACGCCGGGCAGGCGCTGTTTCTGGTCCTCGCCGAAACGCGCGAGGCGGCGCGGCGCGCCGTGCGGCTGGCGCGGATCGAGTGGGCGGAGGACGCGCCGATCCTGACCATCGCGCAGGCGATGGCGGCGGGGTCGCTGCTCCAGCCGCCCTATCGCATGGCGCGGGGGGATGCGGAGGCGGCATTGGAGGCCGCGCCGCGCCGGCTGTCGGGGCGGATCGAGATCGGCGGGCAGGACCATTTCTACCTCGAAGGCCAGATCGCGCTCGCGACCCCCGGCGAGAATGGCGAGACGCATGTGCTGTCCTCGACGCAGCACCCGTCGGAGACGCAGGCCATCGTGGCGCATGTGCTGGGGGTTCCGGCCTCGGCGGTGACGGTGGAAGTGCGGCGGATGGGCGGCGCCTTCGGCGGCAAGGAGACGCAGGGCAACCTGATCGCCGCGGGCGCGGCGCTGGGGGCGCGCGTCACCGGGCGGGCGGTTAAGCTGCGGCTCGACCGCGACGACGATATGCGGCTCACCGGCAAGCGGCACGAATTCGTCATCGATTACGAGGTGGGCTTCGACGAGGCGGGGCGGATTCTGGGGCTGAAAGTGGTCCAGATGACCCGCGGGGGCTGGTCGCTCGACCTGACCTCGGCCATCGCGGACCGGGCGATGTTTCACGCCGACAACGCCTATTTCCTGCCGGCGGCGGAGATCACCTCTTATCGCTGCCGCACCGACACCGTCTCCAACACCGCCTTTCGCGGCTTCGGCGGCCCGCAGGGGATGCTGGGGATGGAGCGGGTGGTCGATCATGTCGCCCATGCGCTCGACCTCGACCCGCTGGAGGTGCGGCGGCGCAATTATTACGATCCGGCGGGGGAAGCGGGGGCGCGTTGCGTCACGCCCTACCACATGCGCGTCGAGGACAACGTGATCGGCGCGATCACGGAAGAGTTGGCGGCGAGCAGCGACTACGCGGCGCGGCGGGCGGAGATCGCGCGCTGGAACGAGACGAGCCCGGTCATCAAGCGCGGGATCGCGTTTGCGCCGGTGAAGTTCGGCATCTCCTTCACCACGACGTTTCTGAACCAGGCCGGCGCGCTGGTTCACATCTATCAGGACGGCTCGGTGCTGCTGAACCATGGCGGGACCGAGATGGGCCAGGGGCTGTTCACCAAGGTGGCGCAGGTCGCGGCGTCGGAGCTTGGGGTGGACCTCGACTGCGTCCGGCCCTCCGCCACCCGCACCGACAAGGTGCCCAACACCTCGGCGACCGCCGCGTCGTCGGGGTCGGACATGAACGGGATGGCGGTGCGCGACGCCTGCCGGAAGCTGCGCAACCGCCTCGCGCGCTTCGCGTCGGAGCGGTTCGGCGTGAGCACGGACGCGGTGCGGTTCGAGGGCAATGCGGTGGTCGTGGGGGCGGAGGCGATCCCCTTCGCGGCCTTCGTGAGAATGGCCTATCTGGCGCGGGTGTCGCTGTCGGCGACGGGGTTCTATGCGACGCCGAAGATCTGGTGGGACCGGGAGAAGGCGCAGGGGCGGCCCTTCTACTATTTCGCCTATGGGGCGGCGGTGTGCGAGGCGGCGGTCGACACGCTGACGGGCGAGAACCGGCTGCTGCGGGCCGATCTGCTGCACGATGTGGGCAAGTCGCTGAACCCCGCCATCGATCTGGGCCAGATCGAGGGGGGCTTCATTCAGGGGCTCGGCTGGCTGACCACGGAAGAGCTGTGGTGGGACGGGAAGGGCCGGCTGCGCACGCACGCGCCGAGCACCTACAAGATCCCCACAGCCTCCGACCGGCCCGAGGACTTCCGGCTGGCGCTGTGGGGGCCGGGGGAGAATCGCGAATTCACGATCCGCCGCTCCAAGGCCGTGGGCGAGCCGCCGCTGATGCTGGCGAATGCGGCGTTTCTGGCGCTGTCGGACGCGGTGCGCGCGGCGGGGCGCGGCGCTTATCCCGCGCTCGACGCGCCGGCGACGCCCGAGCGGGTTCTGGCGGCGGTGGCGCGCGTGCGGGAATGACCGATCTGCGCGGCGCGGACATCGCGGCGGGACTGGAGCGGATGGGGCGGGCGGTGCTGGCGTTCGTGACGCTGGTCCGCGGCTCGACCCCGCGCGAGGCGGGGGCGGCGATGCTGATCGGGGCGGAGGGCGCGCTCGGCACAATCGGCGGCGGGACGGCGGAGCATCGCGCGGTGAGCGCGGCGCGGGCGCTGCTGGCGGAGGCGGCCCCCGCGCCCGAGACGCTCGACTTTCCGCTGGGGCCGGAGCTCGACCAGTGCTGCGGCGGCGCGATGGTGGTGGCGCTCGCGCCGCTGACCGCCGCCGACGCGCCGCGCTTCGCCACGGGGGGCGCGGCGCTCTGGCCGGGCGGGCCGATCTGGCGGGAAGGCCCGGCGCCGCGGCCCGTGCTGATCTACGGGGCGGGGCATGTGGGCGCGGCGGTCGTGCGCGCGCTCGCGCCGCTGCCGTTCGCGCTGCGCTGGGTGGATGCGCGGGAGGGTTTGACCGCGGAGGCGCCGCGGGGCGTCGCGACCGTCGAGACCCCGCTGCCGGAGGCGGAGGCCGGCGCCGCGCCGGCGGGGGCGCTGCACCTCGTCATCACCCATTCCCATGCGCTCGATCTGGAGATCGTCGCGTCGGCGCTGCGGAACGATCCGGGATTCGTCGGGCTGATCGGGTCGGCGACCAAGCGCGCGACGTTCCTGCGGCGGCTGCGGGCCCGGGGGCTGACCGAGGCCGCGCTCGCCCGCCTCACCTGTCCGATCGGGTTGCCGGGGCTGCGCGACAAGCGCCCGGCGGTGATCGCGGCGTCGGTCGCGGCGCAGCTGTTGCAGGTCGACGCGGCGCTGGCGGCGCAGCGGCGGGGGGCTGCGTGAGCGCTGCGACCATCCTGCGCGGGCGGCTCCTGCGCTGGGAGGGCGACCCGTTCGAGATCGGCGACGAGGCGCTGGTCTGGGAGGAGGACGGCGCGGTCGCCGTCGCCGACGGGCGCATCGCGTCGGTCGGGCCGGCGGCGCAGGTGCTGGCGGCGCATCCGGGCGCGGAGGTCCGCCACAGGCCGCGGGCGGTGATCGCGCCGGGGTTCGTCGATTGCCATGTCCACCCGTTCCAGACGCCGATCATCGCCTCATGGGGCGCGCAGCTGATCGACTGGCTGAACGGCTACACCTTCCCCGAGGAGGCGCGCTGCGCCGACCCGGCGCATGCGGCGGAGGTGGCGCGGCTGTTCTTCGACGAGCAGCTGCGCAACGGCTACACCGCCTGCTGCGCCTTCGGCACGATCCACGAAGCGGCGATGGACGCGTTCTTTTCGGAGGCGCAGGCGCGGGGGCTGCGCGCGCTCGGCGGCAAGATGATGATGGACCGCAACGCGCCGCCGAACCTTTGCGAGGGCGCGCAGGAGGCGTTCGACCGCTCGGCGGCGCTGATCGCGCGCTGGCATGGGGCGGGGCGGCTCGGCTACGCCATCGCGCCGCGCTTCGCGCCGACTTCGACGCCCGAACTGCTGGAGGCGGCGGGGGCGCTCGCCCGGGCGCATCCCGATTGCGCGATCGAGACGCATCTGAGCGAGAACCCGGCCGAAATCTCCTGGGTGGCGGAGCTGTTCCCGCAGGCGCGCGACTATCTCGACGTCTACGAGCGTTTCGGGCTGCTGTCCCCGCGCGCGATCTTCGGCCATGCGATCCATCTGAGCGCGCGGGAGCGGGCGCGGCTGGCGGAGGTGGGGGCGGCGGTGGCGCATTGCCCGACCTCCAACCACTTCCTCGGCTCGGGCGCCTGCGACGTGGCGGGGCTGAAGGCGATGGGGGTGCGGGTGGGGCTGGCGACCGACACCGGGGGAGGCTCGTCCTTCTCGCCGTTTGCGACGATGCGGGCGGCCTATGAGCTGGGGCAGAGCCGGGGCGCCGCGCTGACGCCGGCGCAGCTGTGGCGGCTCGCGACGGCGGGGGCGGCGGAGGCGATGGGGTTCGGCGATCGGATCGGCGATCTGGCCGAAGGGATGGAGGCCGACGCCGTGCTGCTCGACCCGGAGGCGACGCCGCTGCTGGCGGCGCGGAGCGCGCGCGCCGAAAGCCCCGCTTCGCTGCTCTTCGCGCTGATCATCCTCGGCGACGATCGCTGCGTTCTGGAGAGCTGGAGCGGGGGACGCCGGACCCACAGCCGCGACAGTTAACCATTTCTTAATTTTATCTGGCGTTTTCGCAGTTTTTGCCGCATACTTTCTTCAGTTCATCGTTAGACGTGTGTGTGTCATGTGGGAAAATCTTGGGGTCGCGATCCGGTCGCTCCTGCAGGCGGCGCTCGTCGCCGGGGTGTTCGCGGGGTTGATCTGGGTCGCGCTGCAGCCGATCCTCGACGCGGTCGACACGCTGCGCTTTCTCTGAGACGCGCGGCGAGACCGACGCTCCAGGAGCGCCTTGCGCGCCGCAACGAAGGCCCCTGACCGATGGCCGAGCCGCCCGCCCCGACGCCGCAGCCCCGCCGCGTGATGGCGCTGGGCGCCAGCGGGACCATCGGGCGCGCGACGGTGTCGGCGCTGCTGGACAGAGGGCATGAGGTGGTCTGCTTCCTGCGGCCCGCCGCCTCGGGCGACCCGCGGCGGGGGCTGCCCGAGCGGGCGGTCTTGCGCTTCGGCGACGCGACCGATCCCGCGGCGCTGTCGCGGACGGGGTTCCGGGGCGAGCGCTTCGACGCGGTCGTCTCCTGCATGGCTTCGCGCGCCGGCGCGCCAGCCGACGCCTGGGCGGTCGAGCGCGACGCGCAGCTGCGCGCGCTGGAGGCGGCGCAAGCGGCGGGGGCGGATCAGTTCGTCCTGCTCTCGGCGATCTGCGTGCAGAAGCCGCTGCTGGAGTTCCAGAAGGCCAAGCTGGCGTTCGAGGAGGCGCTGATCGCGTCCGGCATGGCGTATTCCATCGTGCGCCCCACCGCCTTCTTCAAGTCGCTGTCGGGGCAGGTCGCGCGGGTGAAGGCCGGCAAGCCCTATCTCGTCTTCGGCGACGGGCGGCTGACCGCCTGCAAGCCCATCGGCGACGGCGATCTGGCGGCTTTCCTCGCCGACTGCCTCGACCTGCCGGAGCGGCGAAACCGCATCCTGCCCATTGGCGGCCCCGGCCCTGCGCTCACGCCGCGCGATCAGGGCGAGGCGCTGTTCAAGCTGCTCGGGCGCGAGGCGCGGTTCCGGCAAGTCCCGGTCGCGCTGCTCGACGCGATCATCGGCGGGCTGACGCTCGCGGGGCGGGTTTCGTCGCGTCTGCGCGACAAGGCCGAGTTCGCGCGGATCGGGCGCTATTACGCGACCGAGTCGATGCTGGTCCTGAACCCCGAAACCGGGCGCTACGACTCGGACGCGACGCCCGAGACCGGGACCGAGACGCTGTTCGCGTATCAGGCGCGGCTGCTGCGCGGCGAGGCGGCGCTCGACCGGGGCGCGCATGCGGTGTTCTGAACCTCAACGTTGACGGACGCCGCGCCGCCCCATAATCTGGAATCATTCCAGATTGGGGTCCATTCATGCTCACAGCGCTCACCGGCCGGCGCCGCTTCGCCGATCTCTCCGAACGCGAAGTCCTTGCGCTGGCGATCTCGGCGGAGGAGGACGACGCGCGCATCTATCGCTGGTACGCGGAATCCTTACGCGGCGATTTCCCCGACAGCGCCGCCGCCTTCGACGCGATGGCCGTCGAGGAGGACGGGCATCGCCGCCGCCTCATCGACATCCACGCCAAGCGCTTCGGCGAGACCATCCCGCTGATCCGGCGCGAGCATGTCGCGGGGTTCTACGCGCGCCGCCCGGTCTGGCTGGTCGAGAAGCTCGGGCTCGACCGCATCCGCGCCGAGGCGGCGCGGATGGAGCGCGACGCGCACGACTTCTACCTGCGCGCGGCGCAATCCACCACCGACGCGGCGACCCGCAAGCTGCTCGGCGACCTCGCCGCCGCCGAAGGCGGGCATGAGGCGAAATGGAACCGGATCGAGGCGCGCCATCTCGACCCCGAGACCCGCGCCGCCGAGGACGATGCGGCGCATCGGCAATTCGTGCTGACTTACGTGCAGCCGGGGCTGGCGGGGCTGATGGACGGCTCGGTCTCGACGCTGGCGCCGATCTTCGCCGCCGCCTTCGCCACGGGCGACACCTGGCAGACGTTTCTGGTGGGGCTCGCGGCCTCGGTCGGCGCCGGCATCTCGATGGGGTTCACGGAAGCGGCCTCGGATGACGGGGTGATCTCGGGGCGCGGCTCGCCGGTGACGCGCGGGTTCGTGACCGGGACGATGACGATGCTCGGCGGGCTGGGGCACGCCCTGCCCTATCTGATCCCCGATTTCTGGACCGCGACCTGGATCGCCATCGCCGTGGTGTTCGTCGAGCTTTGGGCGATCGCCTGGATCCAGAACCGTTATATGGAGACGCCGTTCTGGCGCGCGACGCTGCAGGTGGTGGTGGGGGGCGCGCTGGTTCTCGGGGCGGGGATGCTGATCGGGCTGGGGTGACGGGCCTTGGACTGGCGGGCGCGCCATGGGATGAGGGGCCGCCCGAAGCTTCGCTGACGCCAGCCGGAGACTGCAATGTCCCACGCCGATCGCCTGCTGCGCGCCGTGTTCGGCTTCGCCGAGTTCCGCCCGGGCCAGCGCGAGATCGTCGATGCGGTGATCGGCGGGCGCGACGTGCTGGCGATCATGCCGACGGGCGGCGGCAAGTCGCTGTGCTACCAGCTGCCGGCGCTGGCGCGCGACGGGGTGACGGTCGTCGTCTCGCCGCTGATCGCGCTGATGCGCGATCAGGTGGCGGCGCTGCGGGCGGCGGGGGTGGAGGCGGGCGCGCTGACCTCGGCCAACGCGCCCGAGGAGACCGAAGCGGTGTTCGACGCGCTCGACCGCGGGGCGCTGAAGCTGCTCTACATGGCGCCGGAGCGCATCGCGTCGTCGGGGCCGCTGTTGCGGCGGGCGGGCGTCGGGCTGCTGGCGGTGGACGAGGCGCATTGCGTCAGCCAGTGGGGGCACGACTTCCGGCCCGACTATCTGCGGCTCGGCGAGTTGCGGCGGGCCTTGGGCGGCGTGCAGACCGCCGCCTTCACCGCCACCGCCGACGCGGAGACGCGCGCGGAGATCGTGCGTCGGCTGTTCGACGGGGAACCGGCGACCTTCCTGCGCGGCTTCGACCGGCCCAACCTGTTCCTCGCCTTTCAGCCCAAGGACAACCCCCGCGCGCAGCTTCTGCGCTTCGCGAGCGCGCGCAAGGGGCGGTCGGGGATCGTCTACGCCGGCTCGCGCAACAAGACCGAAGTGCTGGCGCAGGCGCTGAGCGCGGCGGGCGTGCCCGCCCTGCCCTATCACGCGGGTCTGCCGGCGGAGCTGCGCGGCCAGCATCAGGACCGCTTCCAGCGCGAGGACGATCTGGTGATGTGCGCCACCGTCGCCTTCGGGATGGGGGTGGACAAGCCCGACATCCGCTGGGTCGCGCATGCCGACCTGCCGAAATCGGTGGAGGCCTATTATCAGGAGATCGGGCGCGCGGGGCGCGACGGGGCGCCGGCGGAGACGCTGACGCTCTGGGGCGTGGACGACGTGAAGCTGCGGCGCATGCAGATCGACGAAAGCGCCGCCCCGCCCGAGCGCAAACGGGCCGATCACGCGCGGCTCGACGCGCTGCTGGCGCTGGCCTCGGCGCCGCGCTGCCGGCGGGTGACGCTGCTGGCCTATTTCGGCGAGGCGGCGGAGCCCTGCGGCAATTGCGACCTGTGCCGCAACCCCGCCCCTCTGCGCGACGCGACGGAGCTGGCGCAGAAGGCGCTGTCGGCGATGCTGCGCACGGGCGAGCGCTACGGGCTCGACCATCTGATCGCGGTGCTGCGCGGCGAGGCGACCGACAAGGTGCGCGAGAAGGGCCATGACGCGCTGCCGACTTTCGGCGTCGGGCGGGAGCTCGACCGCTTGCAATGGCGCGGGCTGTTCCGCCAGCTCTACGCGCTGGGGCTGGTCTGGACCGACCCCGACCGCCACGGCGCCTGGCGCTGCGCGGAGGCCGCGCGCCCGGTTCTCAAGGGCGAGCAGCGGCTGGAGCTGCGCGCCGATCCGCCGGCGGAGAAGGGGGGCGCGCGGTCCCAGCGCGCCGCGCCGGCGGCGCTGGTGGCGGAGGAGGACGAGGCGCTGCTCTCGGCGCTCAAGGCGAAGCGGCGCGAACTGGCCGAGGCGCAGAAGGTTCCGGCCTATGTGGTGTTTCCCGACCGCACGCTGATCGACATGGCGACCCGCAAGCCGCAGAACCGCGATGCGCTGGCGCAGTGCCACGGCGTCGGCGCCGCCAAGCTCGCCCGTTATGGCGAGGCGTTTCTGGACGTGCTGACCGGCGCGCCGCCGCCGCCAGAACACCCCGCCCGCGCCAGGCTGCCGCGCGAGGCCGCGGCGCTGTTCGACGCGCTGGAGGCCGCGGCGCGGGACCTCGCGCGCGGGGCGGACGGGACCGGCAAGCCGCTCGCCCTCACCCGCGCCACGCTGGCCAAGATCGCCGAGCAGCGCCCGCGCGATCTGGCGGCGCTGGCGGCGATCCACGGAATGGGGCCGCAGAAGGCCGAGCGCTACGGCGCCGCCTTCCTCGCGGCGATCGAGGCGCATGAGGGCTGAGCCCGCGATGAGCACCGGCATGCATCGCGACCGCCTCGACGCGGTTCTGGCGGCGCTGCGGGAGAGCGGCGCGCGCAGCGTGCTCGATCTGGGCTGCGGCGACGGGGCGCTGCTGGCGCCGCTGCTCGGCGAGCCGTGGGTGGAGCGGGTCGTGGGGGTTGATGCGCACGGGCCCTCGCTCGCGCGGTTGCGGCGGCGGCTGACGGAGGCCGAGCGGCCCGAGCGGGCGCGGCTGATCGAGGGGGATTTCACCGCGCCGGCGCTGGCGCAGGGGCTCGGCGGCTTCGACGCGGCGGCGCTGGTGGAGGTGATCGAGCATCTGCCGCCCGAACGGCTGTCCGCCGTCGAGGCGGCGGTGTTCCGGCGGATGCGGCCCGCGACGGTCGTTCTCACCACGCCAAACGCCGAGTTCAACGCGCTGCTGGGGACGCCGCCCTCGCGGATGCGCCACCCCGACCACCGCTTCGAATGGGGCCGCGCGCAGTTCGCCCGATGGTGCCAGGGGGTCGCGGCGCGGACGGGCTACGCCGTCGCGCTGTCCTGCGTCGGGGGCGCGCATCCCGCGCTCGGAGGGCCGAGCCAGATGGCGACGTTCAGCCTTGGGCGGGGCTGAGGCCGCTGCGCGCGTTCATGTCGTCGGTCTCGACGGTCTCGGCGCCGCCCTGTTCGAGGACTTCGGCGCGGCGGCAGATCTCCGCGGTCATGCGCTTGAAGAGCACGACATGCGCCGGCAGCATCGCGGCCCAGTAGAGCGCGCCCGCCGTCCCCTGCGGCTTCCACCATGCGGTGACGGTGACGGAGGCGCCGCCATGGAACGGGTCGATGCGGAACTCCAGCACGCCCTCGCCCGGCGCCTTCATGTTGAAGCGCAGGGCCAGCACCGACTGATGCTCGGCGACCAGCACTTCCCAGCTGTCGATCCAGTCGCCGGGCTGGAGCGGGCCTTGCGTCGTGCGGCCCCGCTTCAGCCCCGGCCCGCCGACGGCGGCGTCCATCCACTCGCGCACGGTCCAGAGGAAATCGAGGGCGAAATAGCGGTTCTCGCCGCCGACATGGGTGACGACTTCCCAGAGCGCGGCAGCGGAGGCGCGAGTCCGCGCAGTGGCGCCGGCCTTGCGCGGGTAGTCGCGGTAGGGGTGGCGCGGGTCGGACATGGAGCGGCTCCGTCGATGGGTCCCGCGCAGCATACCGTCGACGCGCGGCGACGTCAGCGGGGCGGCGCGCAGACCATCGGTCGCACCTCGGGGCGCCCGCGATGTTGTCGCGCCGCTTCGCCGCTGCTAAGTCGGCGCACCATGACAAGCGGCGAGCGGAGAGCGCGAATTACCGGCCCGGCCTCCTGAACGGGGAGCGCCGGGAGCCTTCGCCCTCGTCCTCGCGCCGGCGCCGCAGCGCCCTGGCCGCACCACCCGGGAACCGCCCTGATGCCGTCCGACACAAGCGCCGAATCGACAGCCGCCCCCGACTACAAGGACACGCTGTTCCTGCCCGCGACCGTCTTCCCGATGCGCGCGGGGCTGCCCGCCCGCGAGCCCGGCTGGCTCGCGCGCTGGGAGGAGATGGGCCTCTATGCGCGGATGCGGCGGGCCGCGCAGGGCCGCCCGGCCTTCGAGCTGCATGACGGGCCGCCCTACGCCAACGGGCATCTCCATATCGGCCACGCGCTCAACAAGATCCTCAAGGATTTCGTCGTGCGCTCGCACCAGATGCTCGGCTTCGACAGCGCTTATGTTCCGGGCTGGGACTGCCACGGGCTGCCGATCGAGTGGAAGATCGAGGAGCAGTATCGCGCCAAGGGCAAGTCCAAGGACGACGTGCCGATCAACGAGTTGCGCGCGGAATGCCGGAAATTCGCCGAAGGCTGGGTCGACGTGCAGCGCGCGGAGTTCAAGCGGCTGGGGGTCACGGGCGACTGGGAGCGGCCGTATCTCACGATGAGCTACGACGCGGAGGCGACCATCGCGGCGGAGTTCATGACCTTCGTGATGAACGGGACGCTCTATCAGGGGTCGAAACCGGTGATGTGGTCGCCGGTGGAGCAGACGGCGCTGGCGGAGGCGGAAGTCGAGTATCACGACCGGCAGGTCGAGACGGTGTGGGTGAAGTTTCCGGTGGTCGCGGGCGGGCTCGACGCCGCCGTGGTCATCTGGACCACCACCCCCTGGACCATCCCCTCCAACCGCGCCGTCGCCTATGGCGCCGAGATCGCCTACGGTCTCTACGAGATCACGGACGCGCCCGAGGACAACTGGGTGAAGCCCGGCGAGCGGCTGGTTATGGCCGACGCGCTGGCCGAATCCATCCTGACGCGCGCCCGCGTCACGGCCTTCACGCGAGTCGAAGGCGTTCCCGCCGCAACGCTCGCAGGCCTCACCTGCGCGCATCCCCTCGCCTGGGCCGATCCGTTCTGGGGCTACCCCGTCCCCCTTCTCGAAGCCGATTTCGTCACCGACGACACCGGCTCGGGCTTCGTCCACTGCGCGCCCTCCCATGGCGAGGACGATTACGAGCTGTTCCGCAAGAAGGGGATGCTCGACCGGATCACCCACAATGTCGGCACGGCGGGGGAGTTCGTCGACGGCGTGCCGTTCTTCGGCGGGCTCCACATCCTCGACCGCAAGGGCAAGGAGGGGAAGGCGAACCGGGCGGTGCTCGACAAGCTGAAGGAAGTCGGCGCGGTGGTCGCGACGCAGCGCCAGACGATCTCGGACGCGCATAGCTGGCGCTCCAAGGCGCCCGTCATCCGGCTGAACCGCCCGCAATGGTTCATCGCCATCGACAAGACCCTTGAGGACGGGATGGGGGAGCACGGCGCCACCATCCGCGAACGCGCGCTGAAATCCATCGAGGCGCTGGTCGCCTTCACGCCCAAGACCGGCCAGAACCGCCTGCGCAGCATGATCGCCGCCCGCCCCGACTGGGTGGTGTCGCGCCAGCGCGCCTGGGGGGTGCCGCTGACCTGCTTCCAGCATCGCGAGACCGGGGAGTTGCTGCGCGATGCGGAGGTCAACGCCCGCATCGTCGCGGCTTTCCGCGCCGAAGGGGCGGATGCCTGGTTCGCCGAAGGGGCGAAGGCGCGGTTTCTCGGGAACGCTTACGACCCCGAGGCGTGGACGCTGGTGACGGACATTCTCGACGTCTGGTTCGACTCAGGCTCCACCCACGCCTTCGCGCTGCGCGACCGGGGCGGGCAAT
>NZ_DAIQNN010000057.1:0-21125 GCF_036788415.1 Rubrimonas sp.
TCCCATCCGTTGACGTGATCGGTCCACCTTGATGCTACGCCCGGCTTGACCGGCAGGCTCTGCGCCAAAGCCGCCGGACGAGGCCTGTGGACGACTCGCTCAAGAGCGGCCGTTCGCGGCGGCGAGGTCCGCGGCGGCCCGTCGGGCTGCCTTTGTGCCTGAACCGCTGGTCGCAGGGTGTGGGCGGTTCTCGCGAAAAGGACCGATCGGACGCGCCGATCCACACCCAAGCAAGCTCATGAAACCCAGCGGCACATCCGGCCAGCCGTCGGCCTGCCAGATGCAGATCCCTGTCCCAAGTAGTCGATCGTTCAAGTGCGGATGAACTCTTCTATGGAAATGCGGGTCAATAATCGGTCGGGAGCGCGACGACGCTATAGTAATGATGTCTCCAGCATGACGCCGCCGTAAACGCTTTCACTCAGCACGAAGTCGTCGGCCGTGAAGGTGGTCAGACCGTTGCTTACCAGCAAATTCAGCGTAACCGTCGCATCGCCGTCGCTGACCGTCAGCAACCCGCCCTCGCCAGCCGCCTGATAGTCGATCGACAACGGGCCGCTCGCGTCGAAATCGGTGAAATGGATTGAATCTCCGGCCTCGAAGTCGATCAGCGTCGCGGAGAAGCGTCCGCTGTCGTCGACGATCACCTCGGCGTCGCCGAGGCTGGCGTCGAGCGTCACGTCGCCGCCGTTGCGCAGGATCAGCGTGGCGTCGCCGACCAAGGTCCGGCCGCCGCTCGACGCGTCGTCGATCAGAAAGCTCAGGTCGGCCACGCCCTCATACAGCGCGATCTCGCCGCTGTTGAAGATGGTGAAGTCGGCGTAGAACAGCCCGTCGAAGACATAGACGCCGCCGCTATTGAAGAAAAAGCCGCCGATGCTCGCGCCGTCGCCAAATTCGAGCGACAGCTCGCCGCCGTCGACGTAGATTTCGCTGGCGCTGGTCGAGAAAAGATCGCTGTCGATCAGGCGCAGCACGCCGCCGCCGGTCCGGATCACGCCGCCGAAGTTGTTAATCTCGGCGTTCCAGAATTCGAGCGTCTGGTTCGGCGCGCCCGGATCAATCTCGCCGCCGCCGAACAGATTGATCTCGAACAGCGGCACGACCTCGCTGTCGCGCTGGAAGAGTCGCTCTCCCACGATGCCGGAGCCGCTCAGCGTCTGGTCGCGCAGCGTCAGAGCCGTCTCGTAAATGACGATCGGAGCGCCGAAATCGTCGAAAACCTGCTCGCCGCTGTCGGGGTCGGTCTCAAGCTCGTAGTCGCCGATCACCTCGACCCACTGGCCGCCGTCGAAGTCGAGATCCGGCGAGTTCAAGGTGATGCGTCCGCCGCCTGACAGATCGGTCAAAGCCATGATCTGCACCGTGGTGGGGCCCTCGCCAGGCGAGATGAGCATGTTGCCGGAGTTGGCGATGTCGCCGCGCAGCTGCAGGTAGCCTGCGACGCTGAAGTCGCCGTCGATGAACAGCGTCTCCGACGTCCCGTCGAGGCTCGCGAAGCCGTTGCTGTCGCCCTCGCCGATGACGAAGCGGCCGAGGCCGCCGGCGGTGTCCGCGCCGACCAGACGTCCGCCTGAGACCGTGCTGTTCAGAAAGTTGACGAAGCCGCCGTCCGCTTCGATCAGCCCCCCCCGGTTGTCGATGAACGCCGGGCTCTCGAAAGCGAAGATGCCGCCGAAAAAGAAAAACTGCTCGGAATCGAAGACCAAAGCGCCGCCGTCGGTCGCGCGCATCACCCCGCTGTTCGTGATGCGGCCCGATGTGATCCTCAGGACATCGCCCGCGCCGGCCTCGACAACGCCGGCGGCGGCGTTCTCGAACACGAAGCCGACGCCGAAGTCGCCTGCGCCGGTGATGGTGTTGTTGACGTTCAAGAACCGCTCGTCGATCACGCCGAAGTCGGCGCTGCTCACCGACCCACTGAAGCTCGCGCGATTGCCGACCCCGGGGTCGGTCACGAGTTCGACCCGACCGCCGCCGGTAAGCTCGATCAGCGGGGCCGACGTGCGCAGCGTGGAGCTTCGGCCCGAGCCGGCGAGGTTCTCGACGCGGATGACGCCGGTGTTCTCGATCGCGTCAGCCTCGATTCTGATCGTCCCGCCAGCCCCGGCGCGCAGCGTCCCGCTGTTCGCGACGTCGCCGGAGAGGATCAGCTCGCCGCTGAAGACGACCGGCTGACCGAAGGTGGTAGCGCCGAGCGTGCTGGTCGCGGCCAGTTCGCCGGCGTTCGCGGTTCGCGTCGTGACCGCGACGGCGCCGAGGGCGACGTTCACCGTTCCGGTGTTGATGAGCACCCCAGTCGTCAGATCGGTTCCGCTTTCCGCAGACGCGACGCGGAAGGCGCCGTCGCCGGAGACGCCGACGCTCGCGACCGAACCCGCTGCTGCGCTGAGGGTGGCCGTGACCCCGGCGAGCAGCGGCAGCGCGACGTCGTCGCCGGGCAGGGGCGGACGCCCGCTGGCCCAGTTCACGGGGTCGTTCCAGCTTCCGTCGGTCGCGCTGATCCAGGTCTGACCGTCGATCAGCCGGACGTCGAAGCTGCTGGTGACGTCGGCGGCGGCGAGCGGCGTCCCGGCGCGATCGGTCACCGTGTCGGCGTCGATCGTCAGCAGATAGGCGCCGGAGCCGAGCGCATCGGCGGCGAAGGTCAGCTGCACCTGGGTCCCGCCGCCGCGCACGGAGATGGAGGTCGGCATGACGGGTCCGGCGGGCCCGGACAGCGCGAAGCTGTCCGCGTCGACCGTGTCGCTTTCCACCGATTTCGAGAACGTGACGGTCAGGCTGCGGATCGCGCCCGGCAGAAGGCTCGCGCCGTCCTCGGGCGTGACGTCCACGATCTCGAACGGCGTCGCGTCCTCGATCAGCTGGATGGCGATCGGGTCGGTGAGCGTGACGGAGCCGCCCGTGTCGGTGGCGCGAAACTGCAGCGCGAGCTGATCGGTCCCGAGGTCGGCGATGGTCGGCAGCGTCGTCGTCAGGTCCCACGGAAACGCGACCGAGGACAGGATCGCGGTCCCGTTCAGCAGCACGTCGACGCTTCGGACCTGGATGTCGTCCGAGGCCGCCACGTCGAAGCGCACCGTCTCGCCCTGAAAGAGCTGCAGACCCGGGGCGGCGTCGTCGCGGTCCCGGGGCAGGGCGCCAAGGGTGATCTCGGGGGCCACGCCCTGCGTGTCGATGCCGAGGAAGCGGATGACCTGCAGCCCGGCCTCGCCGGTCGCGACGAAGGCCTCGCCGGCGGCGATCGCGACGTCCGACGCGGCCCCGGCGAAGCGGTATTCGGTGAGGCTGGTCTGCGCATCGGAAGGATCGCGGGTGCTGAACACCTGCAGGCGGCTGGCTCCGCCGGCGGAAACCGACGTCGGCTGCGCCGCGACGCCGAAGCCCGAGCCGTTCACCGCGAGCGCGCTGCCCAGATAATCGCCGGCGGTGTTGCCGAGATCGACGCCTGCGATGACGGAAGGCGCGTCCGGGTCGCTGATGTCGAGGGTGACGGCCCCGCCGCGAAAATCGTCGCTCTGCGAGCCGATCCACAGCACGCCGTCGAGGCTGGCGATGGTCGCGCCTTCGAGCGAGCGCAGGTTGTCGGAGACGTCCAGAGAACCCCGGTTCGTCAGCGCGCCCTGGTCCAACGTCACGATATGGACCGTGCCGTTGTCCCCGAGCGCGTAAATCTCGCCGTCCTCGTAGGCGAGGGCGACGAACTGCTGCTCGGGGCCGACGCCCACGCCCACGGAGGTGATGACGGTTCCGCTGGCCGCGTCGATCAACGAGATGCGCCCGTTGAGGCCGATGATCAGCCGGTCGTCCACCGCCAGCACCTGCGTGACGGTCAGCCCGGCGTAGAGCGCGTCGAGCGTGGGCCGCACCGGGTCCGACACGTCGACGACCGCAAGCCCGCCTGACCCCAGCGCCACGGCGACCAGATCAAGCCGGTCCACCGTCGCGACGTCCTCGGCGAAATCGGGCAGATCGATCTGGCCGAACAGCACCGGCTGCGTGGGATTGGCGACCCCGACGACGGCGAGCCCAACGTCGCCGGTGGCAACATAAGCGGTCATGCCGGCGCCGTTCTGCTGCACGCCGCCGATGGCGACCGCTTCCGCCGTGCCGTCCAGCGGCAGGATGCCGGCGACGCCGTTGAGGTTCACCGCGCCCGGCGCGGCGCCGAGGCCGCTGATCAACGCCTGGCGGTCGGTGATGTTGGAGCCCGGCAGCAGACTGTCGGCGACGCCGAACTCGGCGCCGACGATGCGGGCCTGCTCCTCGGTCAGACCGCCCGGTCCGACTGGGCTGTCGTCCTCGGGCCGCAGGATGGGCTTCACCTTCGGCAGCTCAGCGAGATTGGTGCGGCTGTTCAGGACGAAGGGCCGCGGCGCGGTGAAGCCGCCCGATCCGGTGAGGCCGCTGACGGGGTCGAAGATCGAGATGGCGTAGTTGGCGCCGGGGCTTGTGGGCTGGAGCGGGCTCTCGCCGGAGCGCATGGTGAAGCGCTCCTCCTCGCCGGTGTCGAGGTTGGTCATCAGGACGTAGAGGACCGGGCCGTAATTGAAGACGTATTGGCCTTCGACTTGCGTCGGCGGGCTGGCGAGTTCGCTGATCGAGATGGTCTCGGACGGCTCGCCGAAAATATCGGACTCTTTCTGGTCAAGCTCCTGCAAGATCCCGTAAATCTCGTATACCGTGCCCAGCATTGTGCCGGTCGTCTCGACCGCACTGACGATCTGCTCCATCCGGCCGATGAGCTCGAAGAGATCGCTGTCTCGAGGATCCGCTCCCTCCGGACCAGCCAGGAGCTCCATCTCGGCGTCGGTGGGCCTGTTGCCAGCGGCGATCTTCTCAAGAAGATCGCCGTACGTGTCCTGCAGCTCTTCCACCACGTCGACAAGGTCGCGGTGCTGCTGCTTCTGCTCCTCCCATATCAGTTCGAGGTCCTCAATGCGCTCAGAAGCCTGCTCGGCCTCCGCAGCGAGTTCGTTGAACGGCTCTGTCTTATCGGTGTCGCCTCGCCCAAACTTGCCGGGAATGCCGTTGTCGGCGACGTCGCGGGCGCGGTTGGCGAGATTGTCGGTCCGGCTCGGTTCGATCGGGAAATCGAGGTCGAACAGCGATTTCTCATAGTCGACCAGATTGCCGAGCGCGAGCAATTGAACCTTTGTCGAAAAAAGCTTGAGCGGCGTCAGGTTCGCAGCACTCTTGACCGTCGTCTCTGCAAGGTCGCCGGCAAGTTTCGTGCCCATGATGGCCCAGAAACCAGCATCGACCTCGCCGCCAAGAGAACCCGAATCTCCAGCATACTTGGCGTTCGCCATGATCTCGAGGTCTGTAGCGATTGTTGCTTCAGCCTGCCTATAAAAATCAGATAAAAAGTTATTTACAAAAATACTCGATTCGTCGCCGATATCGCCATATTTTTCACGAATGAAGCGATCGGTCGCACTCAATTGTTCAAGATCGTCTGTTATCTCATCGGGTTGGGGTTCGAAGTTGCTGCTGTGACTGGTTCCCGGTGGGCATAGCACCTGCGGGTCGATGGTGATGCGGCTGACGCGGATGGGGCCGTTCCAGCCAGGCTGCAGGATGCCCGAGCCGGGGTCGGTCTCGATGTAGCTGCCGTCCTCGCTGGCGGTGCCGACGCCGTTGATCACCAGAAGACCGGTCTGGTGGTCGTAGCTGAAGAACTCGGTCTTCTCGCCCGGCGCCAGACCGAAGACGTTCGGCACCTTGAGGATCGCCTCCTCGAGAAACAGGGAGCCGTCGGGGGCCTGTATCGTGAGGAACAACGGCGGGGTCGGCACGCCGGCGGGCAGCATGTCGATCACCATCTCGGACGGCACGATGGCGAGCCCGATCTGGGGATCGACGATCACCTGACCCTTCGCGTCGATCACGCTGCCCGGGATCACGGTCAGCGTCAGCAGGTCCAGCTGCTCGGCCGTCAGCGTCGTTCCGTTTCCTGTGACGGGCCGGATGACGACCGGCTCGTTACCCGAGACGGTCTGAAGCGCCGCGACCGGGACGCGCGGCAGATAGAACGACGGGTCTTCCTGCCGTTCCAGCTGCGCCTCAAGCGGCCCCATGCCGCCCATGATCGTGTTCTCCTGCCCCGGGCGGATGACCACGTCCAGCACCATCTCGGGCCAGTAGACGCCGTCGGGCGCGTTGGTCGCGGTGCGGCCGTCGACCACGAGCTTGACGTGGCCGGCCGGCAGCCCGCTGAGCTCGAAGAAGCCGTTCTCGTCGGTGAAGACCGTCAGGTCGTCGCGGCCGATCACATGCACCTCGGCGTTGGCGATCGGGTTGCGGTAGACGTGGCGGTCGTAGTCGCTGACGCCGCCAGGCCCTGCGACGAAGTCGTCGGGCGTGCCGTGGCGCAAGTCGGCGCCGGGGTCGACCACCCTGCCGACGAGGGTGGTCTCGGGAAGACCGGCGAGCGAGACGGTCGTGAACCGCTGCACCAGCGCCCCGCCCGCGGCGCCGTCGCCGTCGGCGTCCAGAACCGCCCCGTCCGCCGAGCGGATCAGCGCGCCGTCAACCACCAACTCGATCGCGGTTGCGCCCGGCAATGGCGAGTCGAAAAGGAGCCAGGCGCCGGCGCCGTCAGCCAGCAGCGCGATCGTTCCAGGAACTTTCGCGCCGGCGGCGGTGACGGCGAAGAAGCTGTCCTCGGTCAGGGTCGTCGGATCGACCGGCCGGCTGAACGACACGAAGGGGTGGATCGTCACGCCGATCTGGCCCTCGCGGTCAGACGGCTCGAGCTTCTCCAGCGTGAAGGGCGGTCGCTCTACGAGCGTCGCCTCGATCGTCTCGACCGTCGCGTTGCCGGCGGTGTCGGCGGCGCGCACGGTGACGGTGTGCGCGCCGACGTCGAGCCGTCCGATTTCGAGCCGGACGTCGAAGCCGCCGTTGCTGTCGAAGCTTATCGGCCTGACCGGTCCGGCGCCGATCTGCACGGTCAGCGCCGCCAGCGACACGCCCTCGGGCAGCTCGATCCTGCCCGACAGGCGCGCGCCATCCGTCAGCGCCGCATTGGCGTCGCTGACGCTGGTCTCGTCGAGAGCGATCACCGGCGGCGTGGCGTGAAGCGTGAACTCCCGGTCGAGCCGCGCGACATTGCCCTCGGCGTCGGTCGCGATGAACGTGACGCTGTGTCGGCCCTCGTCCGTCAGCCCCGGGTCGAAGCTGAATGCGCCTGTCGCGTCGGGCGTGATGGTGAAGTACTCGACGCCGTCCACCACCGCCTTCAGCTGAAGCGCGCCGCTAAGGTTATCGCCGACAAAGCCCGCGATCACCGGCGACGCGCTGACCGCCGCCCCCAGCCCGCCCGTCAGCACGATGGTCGGCGCGACCGTGTCGGTCAGCGGGTCGAAGGACCGCAGCACCCAAGTCGCGACGTCGGCGCCCAGGGCAAGGCCGGCGATGTTCGAGAAATCGAAGTGGATGCCGCCGAAAACGCGGCTCTCGCCGGCCTCCTCGGCGGCTTCCCAGAAGCTGTCGTACTGGCGGGTGATTGGGCCGACCGTGGTCTCTGCCGAGTCCTCGAACACGAAACCGTCGCCGAAATAGGCGGTCAGCACCGTGGCCGCGGCCGCCGAGAAGGTCGAATGGCCGGACACGTATTCCGGATGGGCCGGCGTCGTCAGCAGCGGGGACCAGTCGGGGTCGCGCAGAATCACCTGCCCGTCGACCACGCCGCCCTCGTTCAGCGCCGTTACCGGGCGCCAATAGTCGTAGGCGTATTTCGTGTCCCACGCCGCGATCGCCGCGTCGGCGAGCGACAGGTTGAGCTTCAGCAGAAGCTCGGCCGACTGGTTGAGCGAAAGGCCTTCGGACGCGCTGACGTCGGCTGCGATCCGGTTCCATTGGCCCGGCGGCGTGACGGTGCCGGCGCCGCCGGCCCAGAACCGGGCGGACGCGGTCTGGTCGGCCGTGCGCTCGACGCTGTCGCCGGCGCCCAGCGCGTGAATGCGCGCGAGATCGCTGTCGTAGGCGTCGCCCAGAATGCTGTCGCTGAACAGCGACGGCGGCGCGTCGCGGCGGAACTGCCCGCCATCCTCCAGTAAAAAGGGCCTGAGATCGGCCCATTGCGGGTTCGCCGCGTTCAGATAGCCGGGGCCGGTCGGGCGCCATTCGCCGACCCCCTCGCGACCGACATAGCTCTCCTCGACGAAAGCGCCGTCGTTGGCGCGAAAGGCGACGACGCGCTCGGCGACGGCGCGACCGAGCGCTTCGGACGTTGAATCCACTTTTCCGGCCAGCGCCGCCGCCAGAGCGGCGTCGAGCGCGGCCTCCTGACCGGGAAACAGTGAGCGCAACACGCCGTGCGCCGCATGGGCGACGGCGGCTGAAGGGTCCACGGGTCCGCTCGCGCTGAATGTGAACAGAAACCCCGGCGCCCCGTCGATCGCCGTCAGCACGTTCTGAACTGCAATGCTCTCCATCGCCAGCGCGCGGGACGCGTAGTCGGGCGAGGCCCCGCTGTCGGCGATCGCGTTCAGCGCGACATCGTTCCAGAACAGCGCGGCATTGACCGGCTCTGACGGGTCGGTAGCGATTCGGGTGAGGGAAACCTCGGCGGGAGCGCTGGTAAGGCCGGTTTCGGGGTCGCGCGCAACGACGCGGAAATCGGTCGATCCAAGTTGCAGCGCAACGTCGCCCAGCCTGTAGGAGCCGTTGACGTTCGACAGCGCCGACGCCAGCACGGCGGGGCCGTCGCCCGACATCAGCTCCACGATCACGCCGGGCGAGGTTTCTCCCAGGAGGGTGACACGCGCCGCCGTCGTCCCCCCCGAAGGCGCAGCATCCGAGGCGGACAGGCGGATCGTGGGGACCAGCGGGGCCTGCTCGTCAGCGGCGCCCATGACGGTCACCGTCGCCGTCTGCCGTGCGAAGCCGCCCTGTCCGTCGGTCACGTCGAAGGACAGCTCGATCACGCGCATCTCGCCGGCCGGCAGAGCCTGAAACGACGGGTCGGCCGGATCGACCGTCAGCACCGCGCCGTCGAGGCTCAACCCGGCCGTCAGCCCGGCGACATTCTCGACCGACAGAACGTCGCCCGCATCGACGTCGCTCGCGCCCGCCAGCAGGTCCAGCGTGGCGACTGGCCCGTCTTCTGTCACCGCCAGCGAAAGCGCGGGTCCGACAGTCGGATCGTCGTTAACGCCCGTCACGATGATGCTCGCGGTCTGCTGCGCGACGCCGCCATTGCCGTCGATCACGTCCCAGGACAGTGCGATCTCGCGCTTTTCACCGGCCGCCAACGCCTGAAACGCCTGATCGCCCGGATCGACCGTCACAAGATCGCCCTCAAGGCGCAGGCCGGCGGCCTGTCCGGCGAAGTTCCTCGTGGTGAGAACGTCGCCTTCATCGACGTCGCTCGAGCCTGCCAGCAGATCCAGCGTGGCGACCGGCCCGTCTTCTGTCACCGCCAGCGAAAGCGCGGGTCCGACAGTCGGATCGTCGTTAACGCCCGTCACGATGATGCTCGCGGTCTGCTGCGCGACGCCGCCATTGCCGTCGATCACGTCCCAGGACAGTGCGATCTCGCGCTTTTCACCGGCCGCCAACGCCTGAAACGCCTGATCGCCCGGATCGACCGTCACAAGATCGCCCTCAAGGCGCAGGCCGGCGGCCAGTCCGGCGAAGTTCCTCGTGGTGAGAACGTCGCTTTCATCGACGTCGCTCGCGCCCGACAGCGGATCCAGCGTGGCGACCGGCCCGTCCTCTGTCACCGCCAGCGAAAGCGCGGGCCCGACAGTCGGATCGTCGTTCGTCCCTGTCACGGTGATCTCGACGGCGGCGCTCGCGCTGCCATCCAGCGAGGTCACTTCGAACCGATCGACGACGCTATCATCGACGCCCAACTGCTGCACGGCGGGCAGGTCGTTGTTCAGCGCGTAGCGCCAGGAACCGTCCGCCCCGACCGAGAAGGCTCCAAAAACGCCCTGCACGTCCGCCTGCGGAACGACAGCCGCCTCGCCCTCGTCGGCGTCGGAGATTGCAATCCTTCCGCTTGCGATCAGCGTTCCGTCTTCCTGCACCGACCCGGACAAGTCGCCGCCCAGCGACGCGATGTCGTTGACGCCTGGAATGATTAGCGTGAAGCGGTTGGCGACCGAGTTCACGCCGTCTTCGACACTGAAATCGAAGACCACGCGGTCGGTCGCGCCCTCGGGCAGCGCTCGAAATTGCGCGCGGCCGGCCTCGGTTAGCGAGAGCCTGCCGACTTCGACGAGATAATCGTCGCCCAGCATCAGTGTCCGCCCGCCCTGCGAGACGACCTGCGACGGCACGCCTGCGACTGACAGCGCGTCGCCGTCAGGGTCCTGCGCCCCCTCCAGCAGGTCGAAGCCGTTGTCGTCCTCGCCGAGAGTTCCCTCCAGCGCCGAGACCAGCGGCGCGGCGTTCGTTGCGTCGAGGGTTACCTCCAACACGCCGGCGGCGCTGGTGTTGCCCGCGGCGTCCGTGGCGACGGCGCTCAGCGTGTTTACGCCCTCCGCCAGCGTGACTGTGAACGTTGCGGCGCCGCCGAGTGCGACGGCGGTCTGGTCGCCGAGCGCCACACTGGCGCCGTCCTCGGCAGCGAGGTTTACGGTCACGGTCGCAACGCTGGTGATCCCGTCGCCGGGCGCGCCGCTGTCGGAGGCGGGGTCGAGCGCCAGCGTCGGCGCGTCGGGGGGCGTCGCGTCGATCGTCAGAGCCAGGGTGGCGGACGCGGCGCTGACGTTGCCCGCCGCGTCCGTGGCGGTGGCGGCGTAGCTCGCCGCGCCTTCGGGCAGGTCCGAGGCGGGGACGGCGATCCACTTCCCGTCCGCCCCGGCTGTCGCCTGAGCCACCTCGACGCCGTCCAGCAGCAGGCGCACCACAGCCCCGGGCTCGGCGGTTCCCACGAAGACCGGCCTCAGCGCCGAGGTGATCCCATCGCCTTGCGTCCCGCTGTCGGAGGCGGGGTCGAGCGCCAGCGTCGGCGCGTCGGGGGGGACGACGTCGCCGCCCTCGGTCGCGTTGCGCCGCACGATGGCGAGGTCCGGCATGATCGAGAACCGCGCGCCGTCGACGGCGCCGACGGTCAGCAGGTTGCGCTCCGCGCTCGCGCCGTAGGCGGCGAAGAAGGCCTCCGTGTGCGGGGCGACGACGCCGCCTACGGTAATGGTCCTCGCGAGGAAGTCGATCACCACCACGTCGCCTTTTCGCGCCTCGATCAGCGCAAGGAAATCGCGGTTCGCCGCATTGGCGCGCGCGCCGTAAACGCCGGAGCGCAGCACGTTCCCGTCGATGTCGAGCGCGATGCGCGCAACGGGGCGATCGGTGTCGACCGTGAAGCTGACGCGCTCGAAGACCTGGGCGCGACCCTGAACCGGGTTGAGTTCGAAGTTGACGGCGTCTCCGTCGTTGATCCAGCGATTGCCGCTCTCGGGCCCGTTGTCGACGCCAAAGCCGGTCTGGCGATTGAAACCGAGGCCCTGACCGACAAGCTGGAGCCCCTGCAACGATCCGACGAGGCCGTTCGAGATCCGGCCATGCGCCCAGATGCTGACGGGGTCGGCCTGCTGCCCGATGCGTCCGACCTCGTCCCCTCGGTAGCCGTCGATCAGCCGGTTTCCGGTTAGCCGGCTGCCGTAGCCGCTGTCGGCGAGCTTGTGGAGCGTGGCGCTGTCGTCCAGCGCGCCGCCGTCGCTCACGACGGCGTAGAGGTCCTGGAACTGGATCTGGTTGGTCCCACCCACGAAGTGCTTGCCGGACAACGCTGCAGAGGCGTTCGCGACAGTCAGGTCGCCGTTCGGACCGAAGGCTTCGAGTTGGGCGAAGCCAAAGGCCAGGTCCGCGGCGGCGATCACCGCGTCGTCCTCGACCTCACGCCCTGAAACGTTCTGGATCGTCGTCTTGTCCTTGCGGAACTGGACCTTGATGTCCTTGCGGATCGCCAGATGTGCGAACGTGATTACGGAACTCATTGGGCCCCCGCCGCTTTCAAGTTGATACCAAAAAAAGTTTTTCCGCGACACTGGACCGTCGCTGCGCCTTCTAGTAACGGTCAACTTTTGGCGCACGCCAAGGTTGTGCTTGGCACCCGCCTGCATTTTATTTTGATTCGTAGGGAATGAGTATAACAATGCAGCGAAATAGGCCACTATTCTGGCAGTCTGATGGACGGATCAGGCCGAGGCGCGCCGCCGCAGCCTGAGCGCGCGTCGAGCTTGACGCGGGCGCTGTCGACATGAAACAAGCCAGCCCGCCCGTTGATCCCCATGCGCAGGGCGGTCGCGGCGTCGCTGCACCCCGCCATCACCCACGAGAGCGCCTCGGTCTCGCGCTTCGTGAGGCTGGCGCTCTTGTCAAGCGACACCGAGTTTGACGAGCTAACGCGACACCCAGTCCGTCGTAATGCGCCAATCGCTGAGTGCTCGGTCGAAGATGTCGCCCGCCTCGACGGAGGGCGCGATGCTCGGCATGATGCTCGGATCCTTGGCGGTCGCTCAAGCTTGCGGCATTCGGGAGCCGCGAAGTCTTTTGTCAAAACAGATAGCTCGACGTGTCCAAGTCTTAGCGGCCCCTCACTTTGCAAGTCATGTGTCGACTTCACGCTTCGAGGACGGCATCTCGCAGCATCGCGACGGTGGTCGGGTTCAGTCCGCCCCGAGCGCGAAGATACGCATCCACGCCGCCGTGATCTTCCCTGATCCGCCCGAGGAAGGCCCGGAGCGCCTCGGCAGGGGCTGCGAGCGTGGGAAGAACCATCTCGGGTTTGTCGCCTGCGCGCTCGGCGTGCATGCGCGCCGCCTTGCGCAGCACCGGCATGGCGCGGTTCGAGAGCTGGTGGTCGTGAAGGATGTCCTCCTCCGCCACGCCGAGCACGGACAGCAGAAGTGCGACGAAGACGCCCGTGCGATCCTTCCCGGCCATGCAGTGGACGAGCAGCGGCAGCTCCGCGCGCTCGGCCACGCGGTCAAGCACGCCCGACCAGAGCGGCGCGCAGACGTCGATCCAGCTCAGGTAGATGCGGGTCATGCCGCCGTTGTCGAACCATGATCGGTCCCCGCTGCGCAGGGCGGCGGCGTCCTGCGCCGTCAGGGTGGTCTGTTCGAGCGCTGCGTTGACGTAGGCGACGCCGGGCGGCAACCGGTCGGGCTCCTTGCGCGCTTCGTCGACAGTGCGGAAATCGCAGACGAGCCGGAGGCCGAGCGCAGAGAGGCGCGCCACGTCCTGCGCGCTCGCGTCCGAGAGGTCGGCCGAGCGGAAAATCCGGCCGCGTCTCACGCGACGGCCGTCAGCCGCCGCGTAGCCGCCGACGTCGCGGAAGTTGAGGATCCGATCGAATGCCGCGTCTTGTGCGGCGGGAGGGGGAGCGTCGGACATCGCCGCTGATTCCTCGCTGGAGGGAGGGCCGGCCTAGCCGTCGATCAGTCGCGACCGCAGGCGGGCGGAGGCGAGATCGATGACATAGACCATGACGACAATGAGCAGGATCACCGACCAGGCTTCGCCCCAGTGATAGGCGGCGATAAGGTCAGAGAGGATGAAGCCGATGCCGCCAGCGCCGACGATGCCGAGGATCGTGCTCGACCTGACATTAGACTCGAAGCTGTACAGCACGAGCGAGACGAAGACCGGCATGACCTGCGGCAGGATCGCGAAGCGGATCGCCTGCGCGCGACCTGCGCCCGAGGCGACGACGCCCTCCACGGGCTTCTCCGAGACGTTCTCCAGAGCTTCAGAGAACAGTTTCGCCTGCACCCCGAAATCGGAGACCGCAATGGCGAGGATCCCGGCCAGCGGGCCGAGGCCGAACGCGCGGATGAAGATGAGCGCCAGGATCAACGTCTCGAAGGCGCGGACGATGTCGTAGCCGCGGCGGGCGGTCAGGCGCAGCAGCGGGAAGCGGTTGATGGTTCGAGCGCCGAGAAAGGACGCCGGAAAGGCGAGGAGCGAGCCCAGCACCGTGCCCATGAAGGCCATCGCGATCGTTTCGCCGAGCGCCGCCAGAACCGGCGCGAACGCCTCCCAACTCCTCCAGATCACCGGCGGGAACATGAACGAGGCGATCTCGCCGAAGCGCTGGAACCCGGTCCACAGTCGCGCGGGCGAGAAGCCGAAATCGTAGAGGCACCAGGCGAACAGCGCCGCGAAGGCGGTCCAGCCGAGCAATCGGCGCAGGCGGACCGGCCAGGGCGCCGCGAAGGCGCCGGGGCAGGCCGCTCTGAGCGCCGTCGCGTCCCGACGCGCGGAAGAAGCGGGGGTCATCCGAAGCTCTCCCTGCCGATCACCTCGTGACGGAGCTTTTCGCTCACGAAGTCGATGGCGATCACGGTGGCGAAGATGATCAGGAACAACGCCGAGAGGTCCGTGTATTCCTGAAGCGTCATCGCGACGCGAAGCTCCTGCCCAAGCCCGCCAGCCCCGACATAGCCGATGATCGAGGACGATCGGACGTTGAACTCGAAGCGGATCAGCGCGTAGCTGATGATGTTGGGCAGTATCTGAGGCACTGCGGCGTAGCGGACCCGGTCGAACCAGTCGCCGCCGGCGGCCGCCACCCCGTCGAGCGGCCCCATGTCGATGTTCTCGTTGACTTCCGAGCAGAGCTTCCCGAGCGCGCCCGCGCCGTGCAGCGCGATCGCGAGTACGCCGGCGAGGGGTCCGACTGAGAAGCAGTAGACGAAGATCAGCGCCCAGACGAGTTCGGGAACCGTCCGCGCGACCTCGAGCGCACGCCGCGAGAGCCAGAGCGCCCAGGCGTTCGGCGCGAGATTGCGCGCCGCGGGCAGGGACAGCAGAAAGCCGCCGACCACGCCGAAGACCGTCGCCATGAAAGCGATCAGCATCGTCTCGACCCAGAGCGCAGCCCAGCGCCGCCACGCCCAGAACCAATCGGCGACATCGGCGCCGAGGCTCTCCCATCGCAGCGTCGGCAGCGTTCGCGCGACGTACTCGTCGAGCCGCGGCAGCCCGGCGAGAATGATCCACCGATCGACGCGCCGCCCGTCAGGCAGGGTTACGGGAACGCGCGCGAAGAAGTCGCCGAGCTCGGCGCAGAGCGCGAAGACGACGAGGAACGCCAGACCGCCCAGCCGCCAGTGCAGCCGCTGGCGTCGACGGAACGCAGCCACGCCGCGGTCGAACTCCGCGACATGCGGCGCTATGGCGAGGGTCGGCATGGCTCGGTTCCTTGCGCGACGATCGGAGCGATGCGCGGGGCGCGGATGACGCCCCGGCGCGCGGATGTGCGGAGATCACGGCGAAGTCTGTCAGCCCTGCGAGCGGCGGTAGCTCTTCAGCCACTCGCGCATCTCGATGATCCAGACGTACAGATCGTGCTCGACCTCGATCCACCCGACATGAGTATCCGTTCCGCCATCCATGGCGGACCATGCCGCCGGGTCCTGCGTGACGACGTCGATCAGCGCCTGCTTGACGTCGGCGATCATGGCTGCGGGCAAATTGGACCGGGCGGTGAACGGATCTCCGGTGATCTCGGGAGACTGCCAGATCTGGCAGACCTCGCCCTCTTTCACCATGCCCTTGGCCACCATCCGCGAGACCGCGCCGTCCTCGGGCGTGTAGGCCCAGGTCGAGGCGCTGTCGAACGTGCCGTTCACGACGCCCTGCACGCCCGCCTCATGGTTGCCCGAGAAGGAGAAGCTCGCGAAATGCTTGCTCGGATCGTAGCCTTGCTGCACGAGATTGTAGAACGGCACGGCGAAGCCCGAGGTCGAGTCCGGGTCGGGGAAGGCGTGGACCTTGCCCTTGAGGTCGGCGACCGACGCGGCGCCGCTGTCGCAGCGGGTCACGATCACCGAGACGTAGCCGGACGTGCCGTCCTTCTTGAGCTTCGCGAGCATCGGGACGACGCCGCCATTCGTCGCCGTATAGGCCGCGCCGTAGGACGAGGTGCCCAGATAGGCGAACTCGATCTGGTCGGCGGCGAGCGCCTGGATCACGCCGTCATAGTTGGAGGCCGGGAATATCTCGAAATCGACGCCGAAGCGCTTTTCGAGATACTGCTCGAGCGGAGCGTATTTCGCGATCGTGTCCTTCTGGTTCTCGGCCGCCGACACGCCAAAGCGGACCAGTTTGTAGGTGTCGGTCCAGCTCTCGGCGAAGGCCGGCAGAGATGCGGTCGAGACCAGCAGCGCTGCGATAAGCGTCGTCTTCATGTCGGGCTCTCCTTCTGACGAAAGGCAATCGGCTCACGCCGCGGCGAACGCCGCGGTCGAGGTGACCGCCTCGTTGAACTCTGCGATGTCGGAAACGCCGTAGATGTCGCGCACCACCTCGTCCGTGAGCTGCGCAGGCGCCCCGAAGAATTTCACGCCGCCATCGTGCATCGCGACGATCCGGTCGCAGTAAGCGCGCGCGGTATCGAGCGTGTGCAGGTTGACGAGCACCGTGATGCCGTCGTCGCGATTGATGGCGCGCAGCCCGTCCATGACCCTCGCCGCGTTCGCCGGGTCCAGCGACGCGATCGGCTCGTCGGCGAGCATGATGCGGGGGGCCTGAAGAAGCGACTTGGCGATGGCGACGCGCTGCTGCTGCCCGCCCGAGAGCGTGCCCGCGCGCTGAAGCGCCTGCGGCAGAAGGTCGAGGCGGTCGAGCGCCGCCAGCGCCGCGAGGCGCTCCTCGTCCGTGAAGCGCATGAGCATGGAGGAGAGGAACCGGTGATGTGCGATCCGCCCGATCAGCACGTTGGTCAGCACGTCGAGCCGGTTCACGAGGTTGAACTGCTGGAAGATCATCGCGCAGGTCGCGCGCCAGAGCCGCAGATCGCGACCGCGAAGCCGGGTGACGTCGACGCCGTCGAATTCGATGGTCCCTTCTGTCGGCTCGATCAACCGGTTGATCATCCGAAGGAGCGTCGATTTCCCCGCTCCGGATCTCCCGATCACGCCGACGAACTCGCCCGTCCCGATCTCGAGCGTCACGCCGTCGACGGCGCGCTTCGCGCCGAAGGACTTGGAGAGGTTGCGCAGCGCGAGCATCGGGCAGCCACCACATCTTATCCGAATGAGTTCGACAGATGGCTAAGTCATCCGGATGAGTCGGCGCAAGCGAAGCTTCCGTGACGTGCGTGCGACGCTCGATCGAGCCAGGTCGGCGCAATGTGCGGGAGCCGACTGCGAGCGTCGCCGGGGAGGCTTCAGCCCCGCGTCGGCAACACGAAGCGCAGGCGCGTGCTGGCCCAGACCGTGCGAGACAGACCGATCACGGCGCCTCCCTCGTCGATGTCGAGAGCCTCGGTCTCGATAACAGGGAGGTCCGGATGCTGGCTCAACCGGTCGGCTTCGCCCGGATCAGCCCGGCGAGCCCACAACACCGTGTCCTTGCGGTAATACTCGCCGATGCCGTAGGAGCGGTAGAACAGGCGCTGACGCGGCGCGAAGCGCCGATGCTCGCGATAGTCTGGGAAGCGTCCGAGCGGGTGGTAGGACCGGCCGAGACCGAGGGGCGCGCCGTCCGCGAGCAAGATCACTTCATTGACATGGACCGCGGCGCCTTCCGCCAAATCGAGCGCCTCGGCCACCTCCGCATCCGCGCGAGTCTCGCCGGTGTCCACCGTCCGCAGTTCCGGAAGATGCCCCTGGCGTTCGAGTTCGTCGAACAGTCGGTTGCGTCGGTCAATCGTGTACCGGATCGGCGTGGTCTCCGCGACGAAAGCGCCGCGGCCGTGTTCAATCTTCACCAGTCCCTGCGCGGCGAGCGCGCCGAGGGCGCGCCGAACTGAGTGCCGCCCGGCGCCGAGGCGCTGGCAAAGCTCGCTTTCGCTTGGCAGTCGCTCACCCGGGAGAAGCCTTCCCGCGGCGATGTCGTCCCCGAAGGAATCCCGGATTTCCACCCATGATTTCGTCTTCGGCTGCATGGCACCTTCGCTCGCGCATCTCGTCACACGGTCGCCCGCTACAGCAGCCTCCCATCGCCGACGCTCGACGCAGAGCGCCCGCTGGGAGGGGTGGAGACTTGCGCACGGTCATCCGAATGTGTTGGCGATATCTCTGAGCAACCAGACGCAGAAGCGCAAGAGGTGGACGCCTGAGAACAGGTGACAGCGAGCCGGAGGCTTGACCTTCGGGCCTTCTGCAGCGACGGCCGGCCAGCTGCTCAGTCTGACCCATATGGTGCACCACCGCCAATGGCTGTTCACCGAACTCGGCTGCCTACCCCGCGACCGGCCGAAACCGGGAGGGACCGCCCGCAATCAGCGCACTATTGGATGTCGCTTTCCGACGTCGGGGCTGAAACCATGGATGGGCTGCGACGGTTCGCTGCGGGATCCGCGGGGATACGTCGCGGCACCCTCAGGCGCGCCCGCCGCAGGTCGGCTGCACGCCGCCGGCGCTCTGGCGGCCTTGCAGAGCGTCTGCCTGAGAGCGTCCGACGTCAGCGGCTTGGCGAGATGGTCGTCGAAGCCCTCGCGCAGAAACTGTCGGATCTCGTCGGGCATCACGGACGCGGTGCAGGCGATGATAGGGGGAGGGGGCGTGACGCTGCGCGCGGCGGCGTCGCGGATGGCGCGCATGGCGGCGCAGCCGTCGATCTGCGGCATCGAGATGTCGAGAAGGATGGCGTCGAAGACGCCGCCCGTCTCGAACGCGGCGATCACCTCCGCGCCGCCCTCGACCATGACGCAGTCGACACTCAGCTGTTTCAGCAGACCGGCGAGCACCATCCTGTTGATCGCGTTGTCATCGGCCGCGAGGACGCGCATCCCGGCGAGTTCCGCCGCAGCGGCGATGGCGGCGGGTTCGACGACGGGCCGCGCCGCCTCCTCCGCGACCGCCAGGGGGAGCGTGACCGCGAAGACGGCGCCCGCGCCCGGCGCGGTCTCGAGGTCGATGCGCCCGCCCATGGCGTCGACCAGCAGGCGGACGATCGAGAGGCCGAGCCCGGTGCCGCCGAAGCGACGCGTGATCGACTCGTCGGCCTGGGTGAAGGGTTCGAACACGCGCGCGGCCTGCTCGACCGTCATCCCGACGCCCTCGTCCGCGACGGTGATCGTCACCCGGTCCGTCTGCGACGCCTCAACCGTGATCCCCACGGCACCGCGCTCGGTGAACTTGACGGCGTTGGAGACCAAGTTGTGCAGAACCTGCTGGATGCGATGGGCGTCGCCCAGACGCCGCAGCCTCTCGCCCCGGATCCTTAGCGCGATCGCGAGGCCCTTGCGCTCCGCGGCTCCCGCATGGATGTCGCGGACCAGGCTGGCGATCTCCGCGAGATCGACGGGCGCGACTTCGAGCTGCAGTGCCCCCGTCTCCAGCTTGGCGGCGTCAAGGATGTCGCCGATGGTCGTCAGCAGGATGTCCCCCGACGCCCTGATCGTGGACAGCATTCGGCTCTGCTTGTCGTCCAGCGGCGTATGAGCGAGCAGATCGGCCATGCCGAGGACGCCGTTGAGCGGGGTTCTGATCTCGTGGCTCATCGTGGCCAGAAAGCGCGACTTCGCGGCATTGCCGGCCTGCGCCTCGTCCCGCGCCCGCTCCAGGGTGGCGGCCATCCGCTCGCGCGCCCCGATCTCGTCCTCGACGCGCCCGAGCACCCGGTTGTACTGCGCGGCGATGACGCCTGCTTCGGTCCCGGGCTCGATCGGGGCGCGGAGCGAGAAGTCGCCGCGCACGCGCTGGACCTCCATCGCGCCGAGTAGGTCATAGAGCGCCGAGCCCGCCCCGTGTTCGGCGACGTTGAGCCCGATCGCCTCGGCCTCCCGCGTCGCGCGCAACGGCCAGATCCGTCCGATCAGCCGGAGGGCGGGCCACGCCACCCCGAAGCTCCACGCGCCGATCGCCGCCACGCCGAGCGCCTGCGTGGCGAGGCGGTCGATTAGGGAAGCGCCGTCCGGCGACGCGACGAAGGCTACCGCGATCGTGCCGACGATCCCCGCGCCGAGATGGGCGGAAATCGCCCCTACGGCGTCGTCGATCCGTCCACGCTCCAGCGCCGCGCCCACGACCCGCGCGGTCAACCCGCCGAGCGCGCCGACAAGGATCGCCGCCGCTCCCCCCGCGAGGTGAGCGCTGGCGGTGATCGCCACGAGCCCGCCCACGACCCCGTTGATCGCCGCCATGGCGTCGACCCGGCCCTGGTGCCGAAGGCACAATGCGATCGCCGTGGTTCCGCCCGCCGCGGCGGCGAGCGTCGTCGCCAGCAGGATCGACGCCGCCTCCGCCTCGAAGGCCAGCAGCGACCCGCCGTTGAAGCCGAGCCACCCGATCCAGAGCAGCAAGCCGCCGCCTGCGCTCAAGGCCAGATTGTCCGCCTCGATGCCGTGGCGGCCGTCGAAGCGGCCCTCGCGCGGGCCAAGGCGCAGCACGGCCGCGAGCGCGACCCAGCCGCCGACCGAATGGACCACGGTCGATCCCGCGAAATCGACGAAGCCGCGCGCCTCCAGCCAGCCGGCTTGCGTCCCGTCGAGCAGGCCGCCCCATGCCCAATGCCCGGCGATGGGGTAGGGTTGTTTAGAAAGCGTTAATACAATCCGTGCTGATCGGAGCCGCGAACGCCCTGTCGGTTCATGCACGCCAATGCATTTTCCCTGAAAAGTTTTTACTTTGCAGTGGCCGCAACAATATCTGGCGGGCCGGTCAATGCGCATGTCAACTGGATGATGATCGGAGATCGCATATGGCCGCACGTTGTGGATGGCGGCCCTGCATCCCGCCCAAACGGCAGGTGGACGCCTCGAAGAACCCGCTGATCTGAGGCTGACGGGGCTCCGGAAGCGCGGCCGCGGTGTCTTTGGCGGGAAATCGGCAGGTCGGCGGCGGACCGTGCGCCCCGTGGGGCGTGTGATCTCCCCCGCGCGGGGACGCGGGCGCCGGGTTCAGGCCGCTTGCCGGTTCTCCAGCCAGAGGAAGCGTGTGAAGTTGTAGGCGAGGTTGGCCAAGGCGAGCTTCGCGGTGGCGCGGGCCTTGCCCACGGTGCGGATCATCAGGGCGAACCGGCACTTCTGGGCGGCGAAGACATGCTCGACGCGGGAGCGGATACGGGCGCGTCTGGCGTTCCCGCGGGCGACATGGCGCGGCATTGGCTTGCCCCTCGGCTTGGGGCGCTGGAACTGGGGTTTCAGGCCGCGCTTCTCCAGCATCTCGATGTTGGCCGCCGAGCGGTAAGCGGTGTCGGCCCAGACGGCGCTG
>NZ_DAIQNN010000058.1:0-15220 GCF_036788415.1 Rubrimonas sp.
TGGGGTCCTCGCTGGCGCGGGCGAGCTGGCTGAGGCGCGCCTGCGCGATCACCAGTTCGCCGACATGGTCCATGATCGAATCGAGCCGATCGGTGGCGACGCGCATCGTCGCAGGCCCCGAGACGGCGCGCATCAACGCGCTGGCGGCGGGCAACCGGGGCGCCGGGCGCGCGGCGGCGTCCGCGCCACGGGCGGGGTCCGCCGCCTCGGGCGATTCGCCGCACTCGACCGGCGCGATCGCGAGCTCCGCCTGGTCGCGCACGAAGACGAACGCCTCCTCGATCGCCGCGCGCGGACGGTCGGTCAGCAGCGCGACGACGAAGCGCTCGCCGAACAGCGCGCGCGGCAGCTCGGCCGGATCGGCGACCGGACCCGTCGCCTCGCAGGCCACGTCGCAAAGGCCGAGGCCGGAAAGCTCCTCGAGGATCAGCGCGGGGTTGGCGCCCCAGTCGAGCAGCGTCTGCGGCAGCTTGAAGGCGATGCGCCACGCTGTCGGCGCGGCGCCGGGGTTGGCGCGCAGCGGATCGGCGGTCTCCGGCGGCTCGGCCGCGGCGCTCCGGAAGGCGGCGGCGAACGCGTCGAGGATCTCCGCCCCGGCGGCGTCGACCGCATCGGCGCCCTCCTCATGCGCGGGATCGGGCGCCGCATCGCCGCGGATCAGGGCGGCGGCGTGGTCCTTGGCGCGCAGCGCCTGGGCGATCATCGCCGGCGTGATCCGCGCCGCGCCGGCGCGCACCGTGTCGAAGGCGGATTCGAAGGCGTGCAGGAAGCCGGCCAACGCGCGGAAGCCGAACATGGCGCCCGAGCCTTTCAGCGTGTGCAGCGCGCGGAACGCCTGATCCACCAGCTCCGCGTCGTCGGGCGCGGTCTCCAGATCGAGCAGCGCCTGCTCGAGGCTCGCCAGAAGCTCGTCCGCCTCGACGCGGAAGACGGCGGCGGGATCGGTCGCGCTCATGCGCCCGCCACCTTGCGCAGGGCGTCGAGAAGCTGCTGCTGGGTGAAGGGCTTGGTCAGCCACGCCGTGGCGCCCGCCTCGCGCGCCTCGGCCTTCATCGCATCGCCCGACTCGGTGGTGAGCACGATCACCGGCACGCCCTGGCTCTGCGGCGTGGCGCGGAACTGCCGGATGAACTCGATTCCGTTCATCACCGGCATGTTGATGTCGGTCACCACGGCGTCGAAGCGGGCGCCGCCGGTCTTCTGCAACGCCTCCGCGCCGTTCTTGGCTTCCGAGACGTCGTAGCCGTAGTCGAGCAGGGTCATGCGGATCAGCTGCCGGACGGAGGGCGAATCCTCGACGGCGAGGACGGTCTTGCTCATGGCGCGGCGATCTCCTTCCGAAGCGGCGACCGACCGGACGCGCGCGCCGGGGGACGATCCGGGCGAAAATCCGGGGCGGGCATGCGGCGCCCGCGCGACGGTGCTAGGCCCGCAAGCGTGAAAACCGGCCTAACGGCCGCATGGCGACCGCGCGGCGGCCCCTATCTCGCGCGCGAAGCTTGGCGCAGGGGCCGGCGGCGCTAGGTCCGGACGTATGGAAACTTCGACCGCTCCCGAGATCGCCGACCCCGCCCGCGCCGTCGAGGCGTTCTACGACGGCGGCTGCCCGCTCTGCCGCGCCGAAATCGCGACCTACCGGGCGATGCCGGGGGGCGAGACCATCGCCTGGCGCGACGCTTCGAACGGCGCCGCGCCGCCCGAGATCGGCGCGCAGGCGGCGCTCGCGCGCTTTCATGTGCGGCGGGCCGATGGCGGGATCGCCTCGGGCTTCCGGGCCTTCCTCGCGATCTGGCGGGCCAATCCGCGTCTGGCCCCGCTCGCCCGCCTGCTCGACCGCGCGCCCTTCACCTGGGCCGGGGAAGCGGCCTACCGGCTGTTTCTGGCGATCCGCCCGCTCTGGCGTCGCCCCGGTTGACGTCGCCCGCCCGCGTGACTTAGGCGAGCGACGCATATCGACCCCGGAGCCGCCGCCCATGACCGCGCAGATCATCCGCTCGCTCTCCGAGGTCGCGCCGCGCTACGGCGCGCTGCTCTGCGACGTCTGGGGCTGCTATCATGACGGCGTCGCGCCCTATCCGGCGGCGGTCGCGGCCCTGCGGGCGTTCCGGGCGCAGGGCGGCGTGGTCCTGCTGCTGACCAACGCGCCGCGCCCGGCGAGCGCCGTCCGCGCGCATCTGCTGTCGATGGGCGCGCCGGAGGACAGCTGGGACGCCATCGTCACCTCGGGCGACGCGGCGCGCAACGAGGTCGCCTCGGGGCGGATGGGCGCGCGGGTCGAGCATGTCGGGCCGGAGCGCGACCTGCCTTTCTTCGACGGGCTTTCCGTGGCGCGCGTGGGCCGCGACGCGGCGGAGAGCGTGGTGCTGACAGGCCTGTTCGACGACGAGACCGAGACGCCCGAGGATTACGCCGCCGCCATCGCCGACTGGCGCGACCGCGACCTGCCCATGCTGTGCTGCAACCCCGACGTGGTCGTGCATCGCGGTCCGCGGCTGCTCTACTGCGCCGGCGCGATCGCGCAGGCCTACGAGGCGGCGGGCGGGCGGGTCGTCCAGGCCGGCAAGCCGCATCCGCCGATCTATCGCCTTGCGGCCGAAGTGCTGGCGGCGCGCGGCGCGACCGGGCGCGTGCTGGCCATCGGCGACGGCGTCGCGACCGACATCGCAGGCGCCGCGGCGCAGGGGATCGACACGTTGTTCGTCGCCGGCGGGCTGGCGGCGGCGGAGCTGTCCGACGATCCCGAGACGCCCGACCCCGCGCGCCTCGGCCCGTGGCTCGCCCGCCACGGGGCAGCGCCGGCCTACGTCATCGGGCGGTTGCGATGACCGGATGTCGGGGAGCGGATCGATGACGCCGCACGCCGTCGCCGCCTTCGACCTCGTCGCGGTGTTCGTCTTCGCGATCTCGGGCGCGTTGCTTGCGGGCCGCAAGGGGCTCGACCTGTTCGGGATGTTCGTCTGCGCCTTCTTCACCGGCGTGGGCGGCGGCACGATCCGCGACGTGCTGCTCGACCGGACGGTGTTCTGGCTGGCGGACGGGCGCTATCTCGCGGCGGCGGCGCTCGCCACGGCGGCGGTGTTTCTCGCCGGCGAGCGGGTCGAGCGTCTGAACCGCCCGCTCGGCTGGGCCGACGCGGCGGGGCTCGCGGTCGCGACGCCGCTGGGCGTGGCGGCGGCGCGCGGCGTCGGCGCGGAGTGGCCGATCCTGCTGGCTATGGGCGTGATCACCGCGAGCTTCGGCGGCGTGATCCGCGACGTGCTTTGCCGGGAGCCGCCGATGGCGTTGCACCGCGAAGTCTACGCCACCGCCGCGCTGGGGGGCGCCGTCGTCAACGTCCTCGTCTACGCGCTGACCGAAGGACGCTGGGCCGCGGCCCTCGCCTGCGCGGCGGCGACGTTCGCGATCCGCGCGGCGGCGATGGTCCGGGGCTGGGAGGCGCCGCGCTGGCGCGGATTCGGAAAATGAACGCAGCCGGCTGCGCCCGTCGGGCGCGCGCAGACCGAGCATGATGGCGCCCCAGGGGAATTCCGAGATCCCGACCTATCGCTTACAAGGCGATTGCTCTGCCTCTGAGCTACTGGGGCATTTTCCGTCGTTTAACCGACGGGGTCGCGTCTTGCAAGTCGTCAAGACTTTAGGCGAACGGGTTTAACCCTTTACTCTACATGAGAGATTTCACACCTTGTCGCCGCCGGGCGACGCGCGCGCGCGGGTCTCGGCGGCGGTCCTCACAGAGCGGCCTTCGGCTTCGACGCAGCGGCGACCGCTCGGCCTATGCGTCGCCGGGCGTTCCTTGCGCCCCCTCCGGCGTGGACTCGACCGGCGCTGCGGCGTCGCCGAGAAGGCGCGCAAGGTCTTCGAGCGCTTCGAGGATGCGCGACCGCGCCTGCGGATCGAGCGCGGCGAACCGCGCGGCGAAGGCCTCGCCCAGCGGGGCGGGCGCGGCGTCGAGCGCGGCGCGGCCCTTCTCCGTCACCCGCGCATGCGCCAGCCTGCGGTCGCGCGTCGAGCGATAGCGGGCGATCAGCCCCTTGGCCTCGAGCTTATCCAGCACGCCGACGACAGTCGGCGGGCTGAGATCGGCCTCGACCGACAACGTCCGGCTCGCGACCTCGCCGAGATCGCGGATGCAGCCCAGCACGATCAGCTGCGGCAGGGTCAACCCCACCGCCCGGTCGATGCGGTGCGATTGCACGTCGAAGGCGCGGGCGATCCGCCGCCCCGCCTTCACCACCGCCCGCAATTGCCGCTCCTGCTCCATCCCCGTCCGGTTGCGCCCTAATGATTAATACGCTAACTAACGCGCCGAACCTGATCTGGCAATGACGACGAGGTGGCGCGGGATGTGCGGGATATGCGGCGAAGTGGCGTTCGGAGACCGGCGGGCCTCGACGGGGGCGATCGCGCGGATGGCCGACGCCATGGCGCCGCGGGGGCCGGACGGCGCGGGGGTCTGGGCGCAGGGCCGCGTCGGCTTCGGCCATCGCCGCCTGAAGATCATCGACCTGTCCGACGCCGCCGCGCAGCCTTTCGTCGACACCGGCCTCGGCCTGACCGTCGTCTTCAACGGCTGCATCTACAATTTCCGCGACCTGCGCGCCGAGCTCGAAGCGGCGGGCCATGTCTTCGCCTCGCAGGGCGACACGGAGGTGATCCTGAAGGCCTGGGCCGAGTGGGGGCCGACTTGCGTCGCGCGCTTCCACGGAATGTTCGCCTTCGCGATCCACGAGCGCGCGACCGGCCGCGTCGCCTTCGCGCGCGACCGTTTCGGGATCAAGCCGCTCTACTTCGCCGAGGTCGACGGCGCGCTCCGCTTCGCCTCGACTCTGCCCGCGCTGCTGGCGGCGGGCGGCGTCGATGCGACGATCGACCGGGTGGCGCTGCATCATTACATGAGCTGGCACGCGGTCGTCCCGCCGCCGCGCACCATCCTGTCGGGCGTGCGCAAGCTGCCGCCGGCGACGGTGCGCGTCGTCGAGCCGGACGGCGCAGCGCGCGACCATGTCTACTGGGCGCCCGAGTTCACGCGCAGCGCGGAGGACGCCGCCCGCCCGGCCGAGGAATGGCGCGACATGGCGCTGGAGGCGCTGAGGGTCGCCGTGCGCCGGCGCATGGTGGCCGACGTGCCGGTGGGCGTGCTGCTGTCGGGCGGGGTGGACAGCTCGATGATCGTCGGCCTTCTGGCGCAGGAGGGCCAGACGGGCCTTGCGACCTATTCCATCGGCTTCGAGGAGGCGAAAGGCGAGAAGGGCGACGAGTTCGTCTATTCCGACTTCATCGCCGAGCGCTTCGGGACCGATCACCACAAGATCTTCATTCCCTCCGAAGAGATGCGCGCCAATCTGCCCGCCGCGATCGCTGCGATGTCGGAGCCGATGGTCTCCTACGACAACATCGGCTTCTTCCTGCTGTCGCGCGAAGTGTCCAAGACCATCAAGGTCGTGCAGTCGGGTCAGGGTGCGGACGAGGTGTTCGGCGGCTATCACTGGCATCCGCCGATGGCCGACGCCAACGACCCCGTCGCAGCCTATGCCGACGCGTTCTTCGACCGCGACCATGCGCGGCTCGCGACCCAGCTGGCCCCCGACTGGCTCGCCGACAAGGACGAGTCGCTGGCCTATGTCGCCGAGCACTTCGCCCGCCCCGGCGCCGACGATCCGGTCGACAAGGCGCTGCGCCTCGACGCCAATGTGATGCTCGTCGACGACCCGGTGAAGCGGGTCGACAACATGACCATGGCCTGGGGGCTCGAGGCGCGGGTGCCGTTCCTCGATCACGAGCTGGTGGAGCTCGCCGGGCGCATCCCGTCGCGCTTCAAGCTCGCGCAGGGCGGCAAGGGCGTGCTGAAGGAGGCCGCGCGCAAGGTGGTCCCCTCGGAGGTCATCGACCGGCCGAAGGGTTATTTCCCGGTGCCCGCGCTCAAATATGTCGACGGCCCCTATCTGGAGATGTGCCGCGACGCGCTGACGAGCCCGGCGGCGCGTGAACGGGGCCTGTTCCGCAAGGAGTGGCTCGACGCCCTGTTCGCGGCGCCGGCGGAGCATGTCACGAAGCTGCGCGGCTCGGAGCTGTGGCAGGCGGCGTTGCTCGAAAGCTGGTTGCAGGCGCAGGGGGTCTGACGCGATGACCGAGAAGGACAGCGCGCGCCGCCTCGCCGCCCAGGGCCAGAGGCTGCGCCGGATGCGCGCCGAGAGCCTCGACCCGCCGCGCTACGGCGCGGACAGGCCGCGCGCCGACGCGCTGATCGATTGCGGCTGGGGGCGGCTGATCTTCGCCAATACGTTCGAGGATGCGGGCAGGATCGCCGAGGTGCTGCGCGCCGAGGGCGCCGACCGCCGCGACATCGCGCTCTATGTCCGCGAGCCGCAGGTGCTGCTGGCCGCCGCGCCGCAGGAGCTGTTTCTCGACCCCTCGGTGACCTACCGGCTCGACCTCGCCACCTACCGCCCCGCCCCGCGCCGGCGGAGCGCCTTCACCGTGCGCCGGCTCTCGACCCGGCGCGACGCCGAAGCCGTCAACGCGCTCTACGCCGAGCGGTCCATGGTGCCGGTGCCGCCCGATTTCTTCTGGAGCAAGCGCGACGCCCGCGCGCTGACCGTGCTGGTCGCCGAGGATGCGGAGACCGGCGAGGTGCTTGGTTCGGCGATGGGCGTCGATCACGGGCTCGCCTTCGACGATCCGGCGCATGGCGCGTCGCTGTGGTGCCTCGCCGTCGGCAGGCAGGCCCCGCATGCGGGGATCGGCGAGTCGCTGGTGCGGCGGCTGGCCGAGCTGTTCAAGGCGCGGGGCGCGGCGCAGATGGACCTCTCGGTGCTGCACGACAACGCCCAGGCCATCGCGCTCTACGAGAAGCTCGGCTTTCGCCGCGTGCCGGTGTTCGCCGTCAAGCGCCGCAACGTGATCAACGAAAAGCTCTATGTCGGCGCCGATCCCGGCGACGCCGCGCTCAACCCCTATGCGCGGATCATCGTCGACGAGGCGCGCCGGCGCGGCATCCATGTCGAGGTGACCGACGCCGAGGGCGGCTTCTTCCGGCTGACCTATGGCGGGCGCTCGGTGCGCTGCCGCGAGGCGCTGTCGGAGTTCACCTCCGCCGTCGCGATGTCGATCTGCGACGACAAGCGCGCCACCCGTCGCATCGTCGAGGCCGCCGGCGTGCGCTGCCCGGCCCAGCTGACAGAGCAATCGGCGTCGGCGCGCGCCGATTTTCTCGCCGAGCATGGCGAGGTGGTGGTCAAGCCCGCGCGCGGCGAACAGGGCCGCGGCGTCGCGGTGGGATTGAAGACCGAGCCGGAGATGGAGGCGGCGGTCGAGGCGGCGAGGCGCTTCTGCGACGAGGTGATCGTGGAAGCCTGCTTCCGCGGCGAGGACCTGCGGCTGGTGGTGATCGACTACAAGGTGGTCGCGGCGGCGATCCGCCGGCCCGCGCAGGTGGTGGGCGACGGACGCGCCAGCATCCGCGACCTGATCGAAGTGCAGAGCCGCCGCCGCGCCGCAGCCACCGGCGGCGAGAGCCGCATCCCGCTCGACGCCGAGACGGAACGCTGCGTGCGCGAGGCCGGCTTCGCGATGGAGGACGCGCCCGAGCAGGGCGTCGTCGTGCCCGTGCGCAAGACCGCCAATCTGCACACCGGCGGCACCATCCATGACGTCACCCACACCACCCACCCCGCGCTGATCGAGGCGGCGGTCAAGGCGGCGCGGGCCATCGAGATCCCGGTGACCGGGATCGACCTGATGGTGAAGTCGCCGCGCGGGCCGGATTACGCGTTCATCGAGGCGAACGAGCGCCCGGGGCTCGCCAATCACGAGCCGCAGCCGACCGCCGAGCGCTTCATCGACCTGCTGTTTCCGCTGTCGGCGCCGCAGACGGCCCGGCTGGCGCAGCGCCGCATCGGGGGCTGACATGGAGAAGACGACCGCGCCGGCGACCGGCGCCGCGCCCGCCCATGGGCGCCGGCTGGACATCGACGTCGAGTATCTGCGCAGCCGGCTTTCCGCGCTGCTCGCGATCCCCAGCCCCACCGGCTACACCGACACGGCGGTGCGCCATGTCTGCGCCGAGCTCGAGGCGCTGGGGGTCGACTACGACATGACCCGGCGCGGCGCGATCCGCGCCCGGCTGGCGGGGGCCGAGGCCGGCGGCGCGCGCGCCATCGTCTCGCATCTCGACACGCTCGGCGCGCAGGTGCGGGCGCTGAAGGCGAACGGGCGGCTCGCCCTCGCGCCGATCGGCGTCTGGTCGGCGCGCTTCGCCGAAGGGGCGCGGGTGCGGCTCTTCACCGACAAGGGCGCCTATACGGGCACGATCCTGCCGTTGAAGGCCTCGGGCCATACCTTCGACGACGAGGTCGACGCCGCGCCCATCGGCTGGGACCATGTCGAGCTGCGCGTCGACGCGCTGGCCTACGACCTCGGCGATCTGCGCCGGCTGGGGATCGAGGTCGGCGACATCGCCGCGATCGAGCCGCAGCCGGAATTCCTCGACAACGGCTTCATCGTCTCGCGCCATCTCGACAACAAGGCGGGGGCCGCCGCGATGCTCGCGGCGCTGAAGGCGCTGCGCGAGGCCGGAACGCAGCCGCCGGTCGACCTGTTCTTCCTCTTCACCATCGCCGAGGAAGTCGGCCACGGCGCCGCCTCGATCCTCCTTCCCGACATCGCCTCGCTGGTCGCGGTCGACAACGGGACCACCGCGCCGGGGCAGAATTCGGCGGAATTCGGCGTGACCATCGCCATGGCCGACGAGACCGGCCCGTTCGACTACCACCTCACCCGCAAGCTCGCGGCGCTGTGCCGCGACAACGACATCCGCATGCAGAAGGACATGTTCCGCCATTACCGCTCCGACAGCGCGTCGGCCATCGAGGCGGGCGCGGACGTGCGCACGGCGCTGGTGACTTTCGGCGTCGATGCGAGCCACGGCTACGAGCGCATCCACATGCACGCGCTGCGTTCGCTGGCCGAACTGCTGACCGCCTACGCCGCGAGCGAAGTGGACATCCCGCGCGACCGGCTGCCCGTGAGTGGGCTCAGAGGCTTCACCCGCCAGCCCACCGCCCCGGCCTCGCGCGACCGCGAGACGCCGAGCGGCCGGCGCACGCCGTGAGCGCGACGCCCGCCGACGACGCGCCGCGCGGGGCGCTTCGGGGCCGGATCACAGCTCGCCCTCGAACAGCCCCGGCTGCGACGCCCGCCCCGGCGGCGGCAGCCCCAGATGCGTCCATGCGCGGTGCGCCAGCATCCGGCCCCTCGGGGTGCGCTGGATGAAGCCCTGCTGCAGCAGGAAGGGCTCGATCACCTCCTCCACCGCGTCGCGCGCCTCCGACAGCGCGGCGGCGATGGTCTCCACCCCCACCGGCCCGCCTTCATAGGCCTCGGCGATCAGGCGCAGATAGCGGCGGTCCGCCCCGTCCAGCCCCGCCGAATCGACCCCAAGCCGGGTCAGCGCGCGGTCGGCGAGCGCGCGCGTCACCCGGCCGTCGCCCTCGACCAGCGCGAAATCGGCGACGCGGCGCAACAGCCGCCCCGCCACCCGCGGCGTCCCGCGGGCGCGCCGGGCGATCTCGGCGGCGCCTTCTGGCTCGGCGGGCGCGCCCATCAGCTTCGCCGCGCGCGTCACGATCAGGCCGAGTTCGGCTTCGGTGTAGAAGTCGAGCCGGGTGGGGATGCCGAAGCGGTCGCGCAGCGGCGTGGTCAGCAGGCCGAGCCTCGTCGTGGCGCCGACCAGCGTGAAGGGCGGCAGGTCGATGCGCACCGAGCGCGCGCCGGGGCCCTCGCCGATCACCAGATCGAGCGCGAAATCCTCGAGCGCGGGATAGAGGATCTCCTCCACGGCGGGGTTCAGCCGGTGGATCTCGTCGATGAACAGCACGTCGCGGGCTTCGAGATTGGTCAGGATCGCCGCCAGATCGCCCGCCCGCGCGATCACCGGGCCGGACGTCATGCGGAACCCCACCCCCAGCTCGCGCGCCATGATCTGGGCGAGGGTGGTCTTGCCGAGGCCGGGCGGGCCGTAGAGAAGCACATGGTCGAGCGCCTGCCGCCGCTGGCGCGCGGCGCCGACGAACACCCGCAGATTGGCCTTCGCCTCCTCCTGGCCGATGAAGCTGTCGAGCGTTTCGGGCCGCAGCGCGCGGTCGAGCCCGTCCTCGGGCTGGGACTCGGGGCGGATCAGGGGGTCGGAGGCGGTCACGCGGTCAGACCTGCGCCGCCAGCGCCTTCAGCGCGGCCCGGATCAGCCCCTGCGGGGTCGCCTCGGCGCCAGAGGCGAGCGCGGCGGAGACCGCCGCCGCCGCCTCGCCCTCGCCATAGCCCAGATTCGTCAGCGCCGAGAGCGCGTCCGACAGCGACGCCGCGCGGTGCTCGTCCTCGGGGGGCGCAGGTTCGGCGACGCCGGGCGCCGCGCCCTGCGACGGCGCGACTGCGTGAACCTGCGCGGGGCGCGCCGCCGCCGCGCCGAGCGCCATCACGGCGGGCGCCTTGTCGCGCAGCTCGTTGACGATGCGCGCGGCGAGCTTGGGACCGACGCCGGGCGCCGCGCGGATCGCAGTCGCGTCCCCCAGCGCCAGCGCCCGCCCCACCGCCTCGGGCCCCAGCGCGCCGAGCACGCCGAGCGCCACGCGCGCGCCGACGCCCTGCACGCCGGTGAGCAGCCGATGCCATTCCCGCTCGGCCAGCGTCGGGAAGCCGAACAGCAGCATCGCATCCTCGCGCACGACGAATTCGGTGTAGAGCGCCGCGGGCCGCCCCGGCTTCAGCCCCGCCAGCGTGCGGCGCGAGCAGGCGACGACATAGCCGACGCCGCCCGCCTCGATCAGCGCGTGATCTTCCGCGACGTAATCCACCAGCCCGGTGATCTTGCCGATCATGCCGAGGCTCCCAGCGCCGCCAGCCGCGAGGCCGGACCGGAGCGGTGCGCGCGCACGATGGCGATGGCGAGCGCGTCCCACGCGTCATGCGTGCTCGCCCGCGCGCCCGGCAGAAGCGCCGCGACCATCGCCGCCACCTGCCCTTTCTCCGCGCGCCCGACGCCGACGATGGCCTTCTTCACCTCGTTGGGCGCGTATTCCGCCACCTCCAGCCCCGCCTGCGCCAGCGCCAGCAGCGCCACGCCCCGCGCCTGCCCCAGCAACAGCGCGCCCGAAGGGTCGGCGTTGACGAAAGTCCGCTCGATGGCGGCGGCGTCGGGGCGGTGCTCGGCGATCACGGCGGAGAGATCGGCGTGCAGCCGGCTCAGCCGCGCGGCGAGGTCGCCCGCGCCCGACAGGCAGGCGCCGCTCGCCACATGGCGCAGCCGCCCGCCCCGATGCTCGATCACGCCCCAGCCGGCGCGGCGCAGTCCCGGATCGACGCCGATGATGCGCATGAGCCCCCGAAGCGAAGCGGGCGCGACGCTCTGTCGCCCACCCGGACTCGCTAGCACGAAGCGGGAACGCGCGCCAAGGGAAATCCGCCTGCGACGCCCACGCGACGGCTCGGCGACGGCGGCCCATCGCAGGCGCCAGATCGTTGAAATCCGGTTGAAAACCCCATGCGTCCCGCGCATGGGGGCATTGCGTCCGCCCCGATTGCGGAGCGCCCGGCCGCCCGCTACCTGCCCATGCGAACCGGTGCACAGCCCGAGAGGCCGCCATGACCTATATCGACCCGCGCAGCCGCGCTCCGCTCGGCGCCGTCGCCATCTACCGCGTCGTCGCCGCCGTCGAGGCGGTCGCCGCGCCCGTCCTGCGCCTGTGGACCGAGGCGCGCCTGCGATCCCGCGTCGCGAAGATGAGCCGCCGCCAGCGCGCCGACTACGGCCTGCCCGCGGAAGGCGCCGAGCGGCTCGACCTCGACACGCTCCAGCGCCTGCTCGGCGAGGACCGCCGCTGAAAATCCGCTGACGTTCAGCGCCGCAGGGTGAGCGTCGTCCAGCCGTTCACCCGCAGCCGGGCCGCGCGCGAGAAGCCCCAGCCGCGCCACACCGCCTCGACGCCCGGCGCCTGCGCGTCGAGCAGCCCCGACAGGATCGCCCGCCCGCCCGGCGCGACCCGCACGGCCATGTCCGGCGCCAGCCGCTTCAGCGGGCGGGCGAGGATATTGGCGAAGACCAGTTCGAAGGCCGGCCCCTCGCGCAGCGCCGCCGCCCGGAACCCCGCCCCGGTCGCGCAGCGCACCAGCGGGCCCACGCCGTTGATCGCGGCGTTCGCCCGCGCGGTCGCCGTCGCGACCGCGTCGATGTCGGAGGCGACCGCCCGCACGCGCCAGAGCTTCGCCGCCGCCATCGCGAGCACGCCCGTCCCCGCGCCCACATCCGCCACGCGCCGCGGGCGGAATCCGCCGCGCGCGAGCCGGTCGAGCGCCATCAGGCAGCCTTGGGTCGTCGCGTGATGGCCGGTGCCGAAGGCCATCGCCGCCTCGATGCGCAGTCCGATGAGATTTGACGGGATGCGGTGCGCGTCGTGCTCGCCATAGGCCACGAAGCGCCCCGCGCGCACCGGGGACAGCTCGCGGCGCACCTGCGCCACCCAGTCGCGGGGCTCGACTTTCGACACCGCGAAGCCCCGCGCCCCATGCGCCGCCGCCAGCAGCGCCAGCGCCACCTCGTCGGGCTTCTCGGTGAAATAGCCGCCGACTTCGTAGAGCCCCGAACCGTCCTCCAGCTCGAAGGCGGCGACGCCGGTCGGCGCGGGATCGAGCCGCTCCAGCGCCTGGGCGAGCAGATCGGCGGCCTCGATGTCGGGCAGCGTGGTCAGGGCGGTCCAGGTTGCGGACATCGGGGGCTCCTGCGGGGCGGCGGCCATGGCGCGAACGTCGCCTCGACCGCCCGGATCGGCTGGCATAGTCTGCGCTACGAGCGCGGCTCGCCACGCGCGCCGCGAGGGGGAGACGCCGCATGCCCGACACGCTCAAGCGCGAAGCGTTGCGCTATCACGAGGACGAGCCGCATGGAAAGCTTCAGGTCGTCCCCACCAAGCCGATGGCGACGCAGCACGATCTGGCGCTCGCCTACAGCCCCGGCGTCGCCTTCGCCTGCGAGGCCATCGCCGACGACCCCGCCGCCGCCGACACGCTGACGGGGCGCTCCAACCTCGTCGCGGTGATCACCAACGGCACCGCCGTGCTCGGCCTCGGCGACATCGGGCCGCTGGCGTCCAAGCCCGTGATGGAGGGCAAGGCGGCGCTCTTCAAGAAGTTCTCCGGCATCGACGTGTTCGACGTCGAGATCGCGGAGAAGGCTGTCGAACCCTTCGTCGAGGCGGTGGCGCGGCTCGAGCCCACATTCGGCGGGATCAACCTCGAGGACATCAAGGCGCCGGAATGCTTCGAGATCGAGGCGCAGCTGCGCGCGCGCATGGCGATCCCGGTGTTCCATGACGACCAGCACGGCACGGCCATCGTCACCGCCGCCGCGGTGCTGAACGCGTTGGAGCTCCAGGGCAAGCGGCTGGAGGACGCGAAAATCGCCTGCAACGGGGCCGGCGCGGCGGCGCTGGCCTGCCTCGATCTGCTGGTCGCCTTCGGCGCGCGCCGCGAGAACATCGCAATCTGCGACCGCAAGGGCGTCGTGTTCGAAGGCCGCGAGGGGGTGGACAAGTACAAGGCCCGCTACGCCCGCCGCACCGACATGCGCACGCTCGCCGACGCGATGACGGGCGCCGACATCTTCCTCGGCCTGTCGGCGGCGAAGGCGGTGACGCCGGAGATGGCGGCGGGCATGGCGCCGCGCCCGCTGATCCTCGCCATGGCCAATCCCGAACCCGAGATCCGCCCAGAACTCGTGAAAGCGGTGCGCGACGACGCCATCGTCGCCACCGGGCGCAGCGACTATCCCAATCAGGTCAACAACGTGCTGTGCTTTCCGTTCATCTTCCGCGGCGCGCTCGATTGCGGCGCGACCGAGATCAACGAGGCGATGAAGCGCGCCTGCGCGCAAGGCATCGCGCGGATGGCCCAGGCCGAGGCGTCGGACGTGGTCGCGGCGGCCTATGGCGGCGAGACGCTCAGCTTCGGTCCGGACTACATCATCCCCAAGCCCTTCGATCCCCGCCTGATCCTCGAAATCCCGCCGCTCGTCGCGCAGGCGGCGATGGACAGCGGCGTCGCCCGCCGGCCGATCGCCGACATGGACGCCTATCGCGATCGGCTGCGCCGCTTCGTGTTCCGCTCCGAGATGCTGATGTCGCCGGTCTTCGAGCGCGCGGCGTCGGACCCCCGTCGCGTGGCGCTCGCAGAGGGCGACGAGGACCGGGTGCTGCATGCGGCCCAGCAGGCCTCGGCGATGGGGATCGCGCGCCCCGTGCTGATCGGCGACGCAGGCCGGATCGCTGCGCGGGCGGCGGAGCTGGGCCTGAACCTGCGCGCGGGGCTCGGGGTCGAGATCGTCGATCCGGCGACCATCGACGCGGACGCGTACGGCGTGGCGCTTCACGAACGCGTCGGGCGGCAGGGCGTTTCGCCGCGGGAGGCGCGGCGGGGGGTGCGCAACGATCCTTCGGTGCTCGCCTTCCTGATGCTCGCCCGCGGCGAGGTGGATGCGGCGATCTGCGGCGCGGGCGGGCGGTTCGGCCATCACCTCGCGCGGCTCGAAGGCATCGTCGGACGGGCGGAGGGGGCGAGCCGGCTGTCGACGCTGAACGGGCTGGTGCTGCCGGGCGGGGCGATCTTTCTCGCCGACGCCTATGTCGCGGTCGACCCCAGCGCGCAGGAGATCGCCGAGATCGGGTTGCTGGCCGCGCGGACGATGCGGCGGATCGGCGTCGAGCCCAAGGCGGCGCTGGTCTGCCACTCGAATTTCGGCGATCGTCCAAGCCCTTCGGCGCGCAAGATGGCCGCAGCGACCGCCATACTGAAAGCCTGCGCCGATTTCGAGGTCGACGGCGAGATGCACGCCGACGCGGCGCTCTCGGAGGCGCTGCGGGCGCGGGCGGTGGCGCAGTCGGGTCTCAGCGGCGCCGCGAACCTGTTCCTGACGCCCAACGCCGACGCGGCGCACATCGCGCTGGGGCTGCTGAAGACGCTGGGCGGGGGCATTCCGGTGGGGCCGATCATGATGGGCGCGGCGCGGCCCGGACATGTCGTCTCGCAGTCGGTGACGGTGCGGGGGCTGCTCAACATGATCGCGCTGGCGGCGGTGGAGGCGCAGGCGGCGGCGTCGGACTAGCGTCGGATTTCCGTCGGACATCCGTCGGACTTCCGTCGGACTTCCGTCGGACTTCCGTCGGACTTCCGTCGGACA
>NZ_DAIQNN010000058.1:15320-21119 GCF_036788415.1 Rubrimonas sp.
TCCGTCGGACTTCCGTCGGACTTCCGTCGGACTTCCGTCGGACTTCCGTCGGACATCCGTCGGCCCCGCGTCGGCGCGGCGACTGGACATGCGCTCGCCCAGCCGCGAGAGTGCGCGCCGCACGCCAGACCTCCGGTCGGACCGTCCGGCCCGGAGCCAACCGTCCGACCACCCGGCGAGGACCACGCACGATGACCGCCGTCTTCCCCTTCTCCGCCATCGTCGGCCAGACCGAGATGAAGCAGGCGCTGATCCTCGCGGCGATCGACCCCGCCATCGGCGGCGTGCTCGCCTTCGGCGACCGCGGCGCCGGCAAGTCCACCGCGGTGCGCGCGCTCGCCGCGCTGCTGCCGCCGATCATGGCGGTCGCGCATTGCCCCTACAATTGCGCGCCGGGCGCCTGCGCGCTCGGCTGCGGGCGGGCGGACGTGGCCGTCGAGACGCCGACCCCCGTGGTCGACCTGCCCCTCGGCGCCACCGAGGACCGCGTCGTCGGCGCGCTCGACCTCGAACGCGCGCTCACCAAGGGCGAGAAGGCGTTCGAGCCGGGGCTGCTGGCGCGGGCCCATCGCGGCTTCCTCTACATCGACGAGGTGAATCTGCTGGAGGACCACCTTGTGGACCTGCTGCTCGACGTCGCCGCCTCCGGCGAGAACGTGGTCGAGCGCGAGGGTCTCAGCGTGCGCCACCCGGCGCGCTTCGTGCTGGTGGGCTCGGGCAATCCCGAAGAGGGCGAACTGCGCCCGCAGCTGCTCGACCGGTTCGGCCTGTCGGTGGAAGTCTCGACGCCCAGGGAGCTGAAGGAGCGGATCGAGGTGGTGCGCCGCCGCGACGCCTTCGAGCGCGACCGCGTCGCCTTCCTGTCGGACTGGGCCGAGGCGGAGGCGGAGCTGCGCGCGCGCATCGTCGCCGCGCGCGGGCGGCTCGGCGGGGTGGAGGCCGGCGACGCTGCGCTCGAGAAGGCCGCGCGGCTGTGCATCGCGCTGGGGGCGGACGGGCTGCGCGGCGAGCTGACCATGTTGCGCGCCGCCCGCGCGCTCGCCGCCTTCGAGGGCGACAAGTCGGTGACCGACGCGCATCTGCGCGAAGTCGCCCCCGCCGCGCTGCGCCACCGCCTGCGCCGCGACCCGCTCGACGAGGCCGGCTCCACCGTCCGCGTCGCCCGCGCCGTCGACGAAATCCTCGCCGCCTGAGCGCAGGACGCCCCCGATGCAGATGCGCGCCCCGCCGCCGGAGCGAGAGGACCGCCCCGAGCCCGCCGATCTCGCCAGGGCGCTCTGGGCCGACGCGCTGACCGCCGCCGACCTGCTGGCGCTCGCGCCGGCGCTGCTCGGCGGCGCCCGCCTGCGCGCCCGCCCCGGCCCGGCGCGCGACGCATGGCTCGCCCGGCTGAAATCCGGCCTGCCCCCCGGCGCGCCGCTGCGCCGCATCCCCGCCCACGCCACCGAGGAGCGGCTGCTCGGCGGGCTCGACCTCGCCGCGACGCTGGCCGCAGGTCGGCCCGTCGCGCGGTCGGGGCTGCTGGCGGAAGCCGATGGCGGGGTCGCGGTGCTGGCGATGGCCGAGCGCGCCGCGCCCAACGTCGCCGCCCATCTCGGCCAGGCGCTCGACCGCGGCGAAATCAGCGTCGAGCGCGACGGGACGGGCGGGCGCGCCCGCGCCCGGATCGCGGTGGTCGCGCTCGACGAAGGCATCGCCGAGGAGGAGGAGGCCGCGCCCGCCGCTTTGTGCGAGCGCCTCGCCTTCGATCTGTCTCTCGACCTGCTGCGCCCCGCGAAAGGCGATGGGGACGGCCCCGATCTGGAGGCCGCCCGCGCACGCCTGCCCGCAATCTCCGCCGCGCCCGACCTCGTCGCGGCGCTGTGCCGGGCGGCGGACGCGCTCGGCGTCGAGAGCCCGCGCGCCGCGATCTTCGCCCTGCGCACAGCCCGCGCCGCCGCCGCGCTCGCAGGCCGCGCCGAGATCGACGCGGAGGACGCCGCGCTGGCCGTCCGCCTCACGCTCGCCCCCCGCGCCACCCGCATCCCCGCAGCGCCGGAGGACGAGGCCGAGCCGCCCGAGCAGCCCCCCGATCAACCGCCCCCGCCCGAGGACGCCCCCTCCGACCCCGAGCGCGACGACGCCCCCGACCCCGGGACGCTCGCCGAGATGCTGGTCGAGGCCGCCCGCGCCCGCCTGCCCGCAGGGCTTCTCGCCGCCGCCGCCGCGCGCGAGATGCGCCGCGCGCAGGCCCCCGCGGGGGGAACCGCCGGCGCGATGCGCAAGGCGCCGACGCGCGGGCGCCCCATCGGCGCCCGGCCCGGCCGCCCCGAAGGCGGCGCGCGGCTCGATCTGATCGAGACGCTGCGCGCCGCCGCGCCCTGGCAGCCGCTGCGCCGGCGCGAAAACGGCGAGGCGCAGGCGGGCGTGCTGGTGCGCCGCGAGGATTTCCGCATCCGCCGTTTCAAGAAGCCCGCCGAGACCGCGACCATCTTCGCGGTCGACGCGTCGGGCTCTTCCGCCGCCCAGCGGCTCGCCGAAGCGAAGGGCGCGGTCGAGCTGCTGCTGGCGGAGTCATATGTCCGCCGCGACCGGGTGGCGCTGATCGCCTTCCGCGGCGCCGGCGCCGAGACGATCCTGCCGCCGACCCGTGCGCTCGCCCGCGCCAAACGGGCGCTGGCGGGCCTGCCGGGGGGCGGCGGCACGCCGCTCGCAGCGGGGCTCGATCTCGCGCTCGCCGAGGCGCTGCAGGCGCAGCGGCGGGGCTGGACGCCGACGCTGGCGCTGCTGACGGACGGGCGGGCGAACGTGGCGCGCGACGGCGCAGGCGGGCGGGCGCAGGCCGCCGCCGACGCGCTGGCCTCGGCGGCGGCGATCCGCGCCGCCGGGATCGCCGCCATCGTCATCGACAGCGCCCCAAGACCCGGCCCGCAGGCCGCCGAGATCGCGACCGCGATGGGCGCGCGCTATGTGCCGCTGCCGCGCGCCGACGCCGCGCGGCTGAGCGGAGCCGTGAAAGGCGCTGGCTGAGCGCGTTCGCCGCGCCGGCGCCCGCCTTGCGGGGGAAAACCCGCCGCCATATATCCGCCCAAGCTTCGTAGGGCCTTCTTCGGAGGCCCAGGGATGGAAGGGCGGGGGCCGCGCTGCGGATCCGCCCTCGCAATCGCCGGAAAGGAAGGGCGCTCATGTCCAAAGTCATCGGAATCGACCTCGGAACCACCAACTCCTGCGTCGCCATCATGGACGGCGCGCAGCCCCGCGTGATCGAGAACGCGGAGGGCGCGCGCACCACCCCCTCGATGGTCGCCTTCACCGAAAGCGGCGAGCGGCTGGTCGGCCAGCCCGCCAAGCGGCAGGCCGTCACCAACCCCGAGAACACGCTCTTCGCCGTCAAGCGCCTGATCGGCCGGCGCTATTCCGACCCGACCGTCGAGAAGGACAAGGGCATGGTGCCCTACGCCATCGTCGAGGGCGGCAATGGCGACGCCTGGGTGAAGGCGCGCGGCGACAAGTATTCGCCGTCGCAGATCTCCGCCTTCATCCTGCAGAAGATGAAGGAAACCGCCGAGACCTTCCTCGGCGAGACGGTGACCAAGGCCGTCATCACCGTGCCCGCCTATTTCAACGACGCCCAGCGCCAGGCGACCAAGGACGCGGGCAAGATCGCCGGGCTCGAAGTGCTGCGCATCATCAACGAGCCGACGGCGGCCGCGCTCGCCTACGGGCTCGACAAGGACAAGGCCAAGACCATCGCCGTCTACGACCTCGGCGGCGGCACCTTCGACATCTCGGTGCTGGAGATCGACGACGGGCTGTTCGAGGTGAAGTCCACCAATGGCGACACCTTCCTCGGCGGCGAGGATTTCGACCTGCGGCTGGTCGATCATCTGGCCGACGAGTTCAAGAAGGAGCACGGCATCGACCTGAAGAGGGACAAGCTGGCGCTGCAGCGGCTTAAGGAGGCCGCCGAGAAGGCGAAGATCGAGCTGTCCTCGGCGACGCAGACCGAGATCAACCTGCCCTACATCACCGCCGACGCGACGGGCCCCAAGCACATCGCGATGAAGCTGACCCGCGCCGCGCTGGAGAAGCTCGTCGCCGATCTCGTCGAGCGCACGCTCGATCCCTGCCGCAAGGCGCTCAAGGACGCCGGCGTCAGCGCGGCGGACATCGACGAGGTCGTGCTGGTCGGCGGCATGACGCGCATGCCGAAAGTCATCGAGACGGTGAAGGCGTTCTTCGGCAAGGAGCCGCACAAGGGCGTCAACCCCGACGAAGTCGTGGCGCTCGGCGCCGCGATCCAGGGCGGCGTGCTGCAGGGCGACGTCAAGGACGTGGTGCTGCTCGACGTGACGCCGCTGTCGCTCGGCATCGAGACGCTGGGCGGCGTGTTCACCCGGCTGATCGACCGCAACACCACCATCCCGACCAAGAAGTCCCAGGTCTTCTCGACCGCCGAGGACAACCAGTCGGCGGTGACGATCCGGGTGTTCCAGGGCGAGCGCGAGATGGCGGCCGACAACAAGATGCTCGGCCAGTTCAACCTCGAGAGCATCCCGCCCGCGCCGCGCGGCGTGCCGCAGATCGAGGTGACCTTCGACATCGACGCGAACGGCATCGTCAGCGTCTCCGCCAAGGACAAGGGCACCAATCGCGAGCAGAAGATCACCATCCAGGCCTCGGGCGGGCTGTCGGACGCCGACATCGAGAAGATGGTCAAGGAAGCCGAGGCCAACGCCGAGGCCGACAAGGCGCGCCGCGCCCTGGTCGAGGCGCGGAACAACGCCGAAAGCCTGATCCACGCCACCGACAAGTCGCTCAAGGAGCATGGCGACAAGGTCGGGGCCGAGGTCAAGGCCGCCATCGAGGCGGCGCGCGACGAGCTGCAGAAGGCGCTCGAAGGCGAGGATGCGGACGCGATCAAGGAGAAGCATCAGGCGCTGATGGAGGCGTCGATGAAGCTCGGCGAGGCGATCTACAAGGCCGAAGCGGAAGCCGCGCAAGCCGCCCAGCCCGAGGCCGGGGCGGAGAACAAGGAGACGGGGCAGAAGGAGGACGACGTGGTCGACGCCGACTTCACCGAAGTCCGCGACGACGACCGCCGGGCCTGACCGACCATCCGACAGACGGGGCCGCGCGCGGCCCCTCGCCGGCTCGGGCGCGCGTCTGCAGGCGCGCGCCCTTCTCGTCCTGACGATCTGGCGTCGCGCGCGTTCGGAACTTATATCGAGCGATCGAAGCGGGCCGGCGCTGCGGTCGCGGGGAAAGGGTGACGATGTCCAGACGCGATCTGTATCAGGTGCTTGGCGTCGCGAAGGGCGCAAGCGACGAGGACATCAAGAAGGCCTACCGCAAGCTGGCCAAAGAGCTTCACCCCGACCGAAACAGCGACGACAAGAGCCTCGAGGCGAAGTTCAAGGAAGTCAACGCCGCCTACGAGGTCCTGCGCGACCCGCAGAAGCGCGCCGCCTACGACCAGTTCGGGCACGCCGCCTTCGAGGGCGGCATGGGCGGCGGACCGCGCCCCGGCGCGGGCCCGGGCGGGGCTGATTTCGCCTCCGCCTTCTCCGACGTGTTCGACGACCTGTTCGGCGATTTCGTCGGCGGGCGCCGCGGCGGGCCGGGGAACGGCCAGCGGCGCTCGCGCGGGTCGGACCTGCGCTACAATCTCGGCATCACGCTGGAGGAGGCGTTCGCCGGGAAACAGACGACGATCACCATTCCCGGCTCGACGACCTGCGCGGCCTGCGAGGGCACGGGCTCGGAGGGCGCCGCCCAGCCGCAGACCTGCCCGACCTGTCAGGGCATGGGCAAGGTGCG